>JAPJRA010000656.1 GCA_030824835.1 Geminicoccaceae bacterium
GCGGCGGTCCCATTGGTACTTGCGGCCACGCTGCCCGGTATCGGGTCGGCCGCTGCGCAGGAGAAGAAGCCCAACATCATCCTGATCATGGGTGACGATCACGGCTACGGCGACATCGGTGTCTATGGCGGTGGCGAGGGCCGCGGCATGCCGTCGCCCAATCTCGACCGGCTGGCCAACGAGGGCATGCAGTTCTGGTCGTTCTACGCCCAGCCGAGCTGCACCCCCGGCCGCGCCGCGGTCCAGACCGGGCGGATCCCGAACCGCAGCGGCATGACCACGGTGGCGTTCCAGGGCCAGGGCGGCGGCCTGCCGGCTGCCGAATGGACGCTGGCCTCGGTGCTGAAGACCGGCGGCTACAAGACCTTCTTCACCGGCAAATGGCATCTCGGCGAGGCGGACTACGCGCTGCCCAACGCCCAGGGCTACGACGAGATGCGCTATGTCGGGCTCTACCACCTCAACGCCTACACCTACGCCGACCCGAACTGGTTCCCGGACATGTCGCCCGAGCTGCGGGAGATGTTCGCCAAGGTCACCAGGGGCGCTTTGTCCGGCAAGGCGGGCGAGCCGCCGCACGAGGACTTCAAGATCAACGGCGAATATGTGGATACCCCCGACAAGGGCGTGGTCGGCATCCCGTTCTTCGACAGCTACATCGAGAAGGCGGCACTCGACTATCTCGATCAGAACAAGGACTCGGCCGAACCGTTCTTTATGAGCATCAACTTCATGAAGCTGCACCAGCCGAGCATGCCGGCGCCCGAGTTCATCCACAAGTCAATGGCGAAGAGCAAGTATGCCGACTCGGCCGTCGAGCTCGACGCGCGTATCGGCGAGATCATGGACAAGGTCCGCGCCCTCGGCCTGGACCAGAACACGTTCGTCTTCTACACTACCGACAACGGCGCCTGGCAGGACGTCTATCCCGACTCCGGCTACACGCCGTTCCGCGGCACCAAGGGCACCGTGCGCGAGGGCGGCAATCGGGTCCCGGCGATCGCCTGGTGGCCGGGCAAGATCAAGGCCGGCAGCAAGAACAGCGACATCGTCGGCGGCCTTGACCTGATGGCGACCTTCGCCTCGATCGCCGGCGTCAAGCTGCCGGAGAAGGACCGCGACGGGCAGCCGATCATCTTCGACAGCTACGATCTGTCGCCGGTCCTGCTGGGCACCGGCAAGTCGCCGCGCACGTCCTGGTTCTACTTCACCGAGAACGAGCTGACGCCCGGGGCGGTGCGGGTCAACCAGTTCAAGGCCGTGTTCAACCTCCGCGGCGACGACGGGCAGCCTACTGGCGGCCTCGCCGTCGACAGCAACCTCGGCTGGAAGGGGCCCGAGAAATACGTGGCGACCGTCCCCCAGATCTTCGATCTGTGGCAGGACCCGCAGGAGCGCTACGACATCTTCATGAACAACTATACCGAGCACACCTGGACGCTGGTCACCTTCAACCAGGCGGTCGCGGACCTGATGAAGACCTACATCCAGTACCCGCCGCGCAAGCTGCAGAGCGAGGTCTACACCGGGCCGATCACGCTCATGCAGTACGAGCGTTTCCAGAACATCCGCGAGCAGCTCGGCGAGCAGGGCTTCAAGCTGGGCCTGCCAACCGGCAACTGACTGGGGCCGTGGCGTGTGCCGCACCTGCGCGGTGCACGCCACACCAACCTGAGGCGGCTGAATCGCGGCTGCCGCTGATCGCCGTTCGGGCCAGTAGCGAACCGAAGCCGTCGTCGACCTTGTCCTCCAGGCCACCGTCGAGCGTGTGCGTACCCTGCCGATTCGGGTCGATGGCGTGCCAACCGCGTAGCCGCAATACCCATGCGAATTCGAAAGACCGGCCTCGCCCGGGGGGCGTAGCGTCATGCGCATCACCCGCTGGAGGGCAGTCATGGCATATGCCATCATGGTCAATGGCCGCGAGCAATCGGTCGATGTCGACGGGGATACGGCCCTGTTGTGGGTGTTGCGCGACGTGCTGGGGATGACCGGCACGAAGTTCGGGTGCGGGATGGCGTTGTGCGGCGCCTGCACCGTACATCTCGATGGCCAGCCGATCCGCTCCTGCATCACCACCATCGACAGCGTCGGCGAGTCGGCGATCACCACGATCGAGGCGATCGGTGAGGCGCCGGCGGGGCAGCGGATCCAGCAGGCGTGGCTCGACCTCGAGGTGGTGCAGTGCGGCTACTGCCAATCCGGGCAGATCATGTCGGCTGCGGCCCTGATCGCCGAGAACGATCACCCCAGCGATGACGATATCGACGCGGCAATGTCCGGCAACATCTGCCGTTGTGGCACCTACCTGCGCATCCGCGACGCCATCAAGCAGGCGGCGCGTTCCGGCGCCGCTGCCACGCAGGGAGGCTGACCATGCTCCTCGACCGACTGGCTGCCCGGGAATCAGAGCCGTCGAGTGGCGACGCCGGAAAGCCTCACCTCTCGCGCCGTGGCCTGCTGCGCGTCGGCGCGGCCGTGGGTGGCGGGCTGTTGCTGGAAGTGCTGCTGCCCTTGCCCCCGCGGCCGGCCGTGGCCGCCGAGGCGGACGGGTTCGAACCCAGCGCGTTCGTGCGCATCGGCCGCGACGGCGCCGTGACCCTGACCATGCCACAGGTGGAGATGGGGCAGGGCATCTACACCGCCCAGGCCATGCTGCTCGCCGAGGAGCTCGAGGTCGAGCTGTCACAGATGACGGTGGCCCATGCGGCTGCGGACGACGGACTCTACGCCAACCCGCTCATCGGCTTCCAGGTGACCGGCGGCTCCACCTCGGTGCGGGCTTTCTTCACACCATTGCGCCAAGCCGGAGCAACGGCCCGCGCGATGCTGATCGCTGCCGCCGCCGCGCAGTGGCACGTCGACCCGGACACCTGCGCGGCGACGAATGGTGCCGTCATCCACACCCCGAGCGGCCGCCGCCTCGGCTACGGCGAGCTGGCCGACCGTGCGGCCACGCTGCCGGTCCCACAGCAGGTGGCGCTCAAGGCGCCGGAGCAGCGCAAGCTCATCGGCACCCCGGCCAA
>JAPJRA010000657.1 GCA_030824835.1 Geminicoccaceae bacterium
TCACCGCCCCCAGGAGCTGCCTTGCCGCCTTTGCCCGCAAGCTCCAGCGCGAGCATGCGGGCTATGCTGGCTGACGGCAGAATTTGTGCGCCTGCGTCCGGTTGCCGATACGGCCGGGTAGCTCGAAACGGGTGTTTTCGCCGGCTTTCAGCAGCGGCGGGCCACGCCGGCTCAGGCCAGGATCGCCCCGCTTACCCGAGGAGATCCTGCCATGCCCGATCTGACCTGCCTGCCTGGAACGCTGGACGTGCGCTTGCATCGTGATCATGAAACCGTAAGGTTATGGCGTTCGGCCCGACCGTTCCCAGCCGCCGAGGCAACGGCCATGCCCCGCCCCTCGCCTGCCACCGTCAACCACATCAGCGGGCTTCTGCTCGCCCTGACCCTGCTCGTCGGCTGCGGCCCGAACACCGTCCTCGTCCCGGCCATGCAGTACGGCATGAACGTCGGCGACCTGGCGCTGAGCAACTTGTTCGATGCCACCGACGACGATCAGCCGATCGATCCGGAGGCGATCCGGGCCAAAGGCCGCGCGGTCTGTGTCGAGGAACAGCTCACCGAGGCCGACTGCGCCCGGCTGATGGCCCAGGTCGAGAAGAACATCGATCTCGTCTACCGGCTCCAGGGCCTGGATGCGATGGCCGAGGCCAGCCGCTGGCAACGGCTGCAGCAGGCGCTCAACCGGGTCAACGCCGCCACCGGCATCGTCAAGGGGACAGCCAGACAGGCCGGCTCGGTCGGCGTGGTCAGCGCCGTGGTCGGCAGTTGAGGTGGTCGTGTTCTCTACTTGTTTTCATGCCCGTGCTACAAGGCCGCCAGAGGAGGTTGCCATGCGTCCCGCCCCTGATGACGAGTTCAAGCTACGCTTCCCGGTCGCCAAAGACCGGATGCTGCGGCGTATCTCTGTTGTACGGATAATTGTTGTGATATCTATACCTGTATCTTTTGTGATTGCAGGAATTGCTTTTCATCTGAGCCGTCCACATGACCCGCGTTGGGTCAATAATTATGGTGAAATGGACCTAACGAGCCCGTTCTATTCAGTCGGCCTTCTTGCTGCACTCATACTTTTTATGGCCATCCTATCGCTGATCGTCACAAACATCATCGAGTCCACGGTCCTCACCCGGCGTTATGGCTGGCGGGCCATGTCCGATCCAATCGAGGCACAGCGGATCGCGACGCGCGAGGCGCTGTACGACGTCGCAACCGGCAGCACGCGAGCCGACGTCGAGCCGGAGCGCGAGAGCCAGGGCGATCGGATCATGATCGTGCCGGTGCGGCGGCTGCGGCCCATCGGCGCCCGGCTAGAGCTAACCGCCGAACGTGAGAAGGAGCGTGCTTCACGCGAAACCCGACCTACTCAATAGGTTTGAGGCGCGTTATGCGGTCTCGCGTTCTGTGCTTTTCTCCGATTGAGGCTCGTCGCCAGCCATCGGAGGCGTATCGGGCACCCGGTCGAGCACGGCGCGGGCCTTGTCGACGTTCGCCCGGGCCGCTCTATCCTTCAGCGTCACCTTCACCTCACCGATCTTCTCGGCGATCGCCGCCAGGAAGAACTGGTTGAGCGACGAGCCGCTCGCCTCGGCGACCTGCTTCGCCTGCTCCATCAGGTAGGCGGGCAGCCGCAGCGGGTAAGTGGAAGCGGACATGGTGGTCTTCCTCCTCATTTCGTTCGCGCCGATGGCGGCAAGCGCGGCAAGAACTCCCCGGGCCGCAGAATCTCGAGGCCGAAACGGTCGCGGGCGATGGGTAGGAAGTCGGCGATGTTGAGGGTGACCACCCCGGCCGCCCCGCCGGCGACGGCGCATTCGAGCACCATGTCGTCGTCCGGGTCAGGCAGCGTCGGCCGCCACCGAAACCGGGGCGCCACCTCCTTCATGCGGGCCGCGAGGACGTCGAGGACCGCGGTGACATCGTCGGCGCTCGCCCAGCTCGCCGCCAACACCACTTCGCGCGTGAGCACCGCCTCGTATTCGGTCATCAGCGTGTTCGACACCAAGCCCGACAACTCGCCTTCGACCAAGCGGCGCAGGAGCTCGTGTGAGGCACCCCGGCGCGAGCGGAACGCCGCGACAAGGACGTTGGTATCGAAGACATACACAGGCGATATCATATATGCCATCATTCGCTTGCGCAACCTGACAATGAGGGAGCTTGCGCGTCTTTCATGGTGCCCAGGACTGACAGGATCGTTCGATTGATTGATCAAAGGCAACCTGGGCATCGGAGAAACGGTGCCAAGGTTGCTGCTGTGTCCTTACTCTGACTTTGGTGTAGATGAGTCTCCTCCCTTTTGAGAATTGGAAGAATCGTCTGGCACATAGAGCAGTAGTGGACCGAGTTCGACTGACGGATCTGGTCTGATATTGTCCGCTATCCATTCAGGAGCGCCCTTTACCCCATCCTTGAACTCCTCATGTCCATCATGAATGAGTGAGGCCAAAGTCTTATCCCTGCCTAGCTCCTTGGCAGCCTCGTCTGTGGCTTCACGTTGCAGCTGAGCCTCGACCTTGTTGATGTCCTGGTGGTGCTGGACGCTGGCATTGTTCTCGGCCGAGCGCTGCACCACGTGGTTCTGGCCGGCGTCGACCTCCTGCTGGCTCTGGTCGAGCTTGGCCGTGGTCCCAGCCTGGATGCCCGCGCCGAGCGCGTCTTTCCTGGTCACCTTGGTCTCGACCTCGCCCATGCTGTCCATGCCCGGGCCGATGCCGGCGTGCTGCTCGGCATCGCCGAGATCCAGCACCGGACTCAGGCCGAGCAGATCGCCGAGCTCGGCGGTAATCATCGCGCGCTGCGTGCTGCTGATGGCTGGGCTGGTCAGCAAGGTGCGCACATCGGCAGCGAGCTCCCGGCCGACCTGGTCCCCCGGGTAGAGCGGCTTGGTCAGCCACTCCGCCCGCCTCGCCTCGCCCTGCAGGCCGTGCTCGAAGACCTTGTTGCCGACGAAGTCGGCGGCCTTCTGGTTGCGCCGGAGCATGCCGACGAGATCGGGCTCGCTGATGCTGACCTGCTGGCCGACCCC
>JAPJRA010000018.1:0-9567 GCA_030824835.1 Geminicoccaceae bacterium
GAGTTTACGGGCGAGCTTCTCGGCCGCCGCCGCTTGCTCGGGGGACATGCGGGCCGATCAGGACGTCGGCGGTGGCCCGGTCGGGGATGCGCAGCAGCGCCTCGGCCAAGCACATCAGCGCCACGCCTTCCTGGCTGGAGAGCGAGAATTCCTGCATCAGCGCATCGACGCCGGATGCTCCCGAGCGTTCCGCCCGCACCTGCTCCACGAGTTTACGGGCGAGCTTCTCGGCCGCCGCCGCTTGCTCGGGGGACATGCGGGCCTCCACCAGGAGCCGCTGCACGCACGTCTGCTCGTCCTCGCGGTAAGCGGCGGTGATCACGCTCCGGAGTGCGGACTGCGGATGCGCGAGCGAGGCGAAACGCGTGACGGTCATCCTGGTCTCCCCTACCGACGATTCCAAGCAACGATCCTAGCAGAGATCGTCCAGGGACCGCAGGGCCGGGCTCGATGACCTGACGGTCGCGACCGAAGAGCCGGTCTTCGCGGTTGGTTGCGTGACGGTATTCTGACCCGGAGCTTCAGGCGTGCGACGCGCGAGCCACCTTGCTCCCCGACTCCCGCCCCAGCACGCCGCAGATCGCCGCCCCGGCGCGGCACACGGCGTCGAGGTCGGCGCCCGTCCGCACCCCCATCCCTTCCAGCATGAACAGCAGGTCCTCGGTGGCGAGATTGCCAGAGGCTCCCTTGGCATAGGGGCAGCCGCCGAGGCCCGCCACCGAGCTGTCGACCACGCGCACCCCCATCTCGAGCGCCGTCAGGACGTTGGCCAGCGCCTGGCCGTAGGTGTCGTGCGCATGGATGGCCAAGGCCGCATGCGGAACCTCGGCTGCCACCGCTGCCAGCATGGTCGCGGTCTTGCGCGGGGTGCCGACGCCGATCGTGTCGCCGAGCGAGATCTCGAAGCAACCCATGTCGGCGAGGCTGCGCGCCACCCGCGCCACCGCGGTCGGGGCGATCTCGCCCTCGTACGGGCACCCGACCACGCAGGAGACGTAGCCGCGCACCCGCACCCGCCGCGCCACCGCGTTTGCTACCACCGGCCGGAAGCGGTCGAGGCTCTCGGCGATCGAGCAGTTGATGTTCTTCTGCGAGAAGGTCTCCGAGGCGGCGCCGAAAACGGCGATCTCCCTGGCACCGGCGGCCAGCGCCGCCTCCAGCCCCTTGAGGTTGGGTACCAGCACCGGGTAGCGCACGCCCGGCCGCTGTCGCACCGCCCGCAGCACCTCGTCGCTGCCCGCCATCTGCGGCACCCATCTCGGCGAGACGAACGAGCCCGCCTCGACCACCGGCAGCCCCGCCTCGGCCAGCGCCTCGATCAGCGCCACCTTGGTCGCGACTGGCACCGGCACCTTTTCGTTCTGCAGCCCGTCGCGCGGGCCGACCTCGACGATGGTGACCCCGGGCGCCACGCTCGCGAAGAGATCGCCCGCACTCACGCCGGCGGCTCCTCCGGCTTCAGATCCAGCAGCACCGCCCCCTCCTCGACCTGGTCGCCCTCGTGCACGTGCACGGCCGTGACCAGCCCGTCACGGGGCGCCTCGAACCGGCTCTCCATCTTCATGGCCTCCAGCACCGCCAGCGCTTGGCCCTTCTTCACCCGGTCGCCGACCGCCACCAGCAGCTTGGTGACCTTGCCTGGCATCGGGGCCGTGAACAAGCCGAGGTCCTCTTCCTCGCCGCGCGCGGCGAAGCGGCCGTCCTCCAGCGTCAGCGCCCGCCGCCTGCCGTCCAGCGTGAGCGTCAGCGTGTGCCCGACGATGGTGGCCGGGAAGCTGCGCCGCCAGCCGTCGCTCTCGACCCAGACCCGTCCCGCGGAGACCCCGCAGCGCGCCTGCAGCTCCTTGCCACCATAGCGCGCGGTGAACCGCTCGCCGGTCCCCTCGACGGTGACGATATGCAGGTTCTGGCCGTCGAGCAGCCGCACCAGCCCGTGCGGCGCCTGGTTGAGCCGCCAGGCGTCACGCCGGTGCCAGGGCGAGGTCCAGTCCGTCCCCGGCAGCGGATCCGGGCCGGGCCGGGCGAGGCTCAACGCCACCGTCGCCAGGGCCGCCAGCAGCAGCGTGTCCGTGTCGGCCGGCGGCTCGGCCGCCAGAGACTCGGTGCCCTCGCGATCCAGCCAGCCCGTGTCGATGGTCATCGCCTTGAAGGCCGGGCTCGCCGCCGCGGCGCGCAGGAAGCCCAGATTGGTCGTGACCCCTTCGACCTGGGTCGCGTCCAGCGCCCCCGCCAGCCGCTCCAGTGCCGCCGCCCGGTCGGCGCCGTGAGCGATGATCTTGGCGATCATCGGGTCGTAGTAAGGCGTCACCGCGTCGCCCTGCTCGACGCCGGTATCGACCCGCACGCCGTCCAGGCCCGCCGGCAGCTGCAGCGTGCGCAGCCGGCCGATCGACGGCAGGAATCCCTTGGCCGGGTCCTCGGCGTAGAGCCGCGCCTCGAACGCATGGCCGCGAGCCGTGATCTCCTCCTGGCGCAGCGGCAGCTTCTCGCCGGCGGCGATGCGCAGCTGCCACTCGACCAGATCCTGCCCGGTGATCGCCTCGGTCACCGGGTGCTCGACCTGGAGGCGTGTGTTCATCTCAATGAAGTAGAACCCTCCCGCCTGGTCGAGCAGGAACTCGACCGTCCCGGCGTTCTCGTAGCCCGCGGCCAGGGCAGCGTTGGTGGCGGCACTGCCGATCGCCCGGCGCATCTCCGCGTCCAGGCCCGGCGCCGGCGCCTCCTCGATGATCTTCTGATGCCGGCGCTGCAGCGTGCAGTCGCGCTCGAACAGGCTGACCGCCCCGCCATGCCGGTCGGCGAACACCTGCACCTCGACATGGCGCGGCCGGTCGATCAGACGCTCCAGCAGCACCTTGTCGTCGCCGAACGACGCCTTGGCCTCGCGCCGGCAGGCCGCCAGCAGCTCGAGGAAATCTCCCACCCGCTCGACCTTGCGCATCCCCTTGCCACCGCCGCCGGCCGTGGCCTTGATCAGCAGCGGGAAGCCAATGCGCTCCGACTCGGCCAGCAGATGCGCGTCGGCCTGATCGGCGCCGTGATAGCCCGGCACCAGCGGCACGCCGGCCGGCTCGAGGAGCGCCTTGGCGCTGTCCTTGCCGCCGAGCCGCTCCATGGCCTCGGCTGGCGGGCCGACGAAGATCAGCCCGGCGTCACGGACCGCTCGCACGAAGGCCGCACTCTCCGACAGGAACCCATAACCGGGGTGCACCGCCGCCGCCCCGGTCTGCCGGGCCGCCGCCAGCAGCTTCTCGATGACGAGGTAGCTCTCGGACGCCGGCGCCGGCCCCAGCCGCACGGCCTCGTCGGCCAGCCGCACATGGCGCGCGTCACGATCCGCGTCTGTATAGACCGCCACTGTGCGGATGCCGAGCCTGCGGCAGGTCTGGACGATGCGGCAGGCGATCTCGCCGCGATTGGCGATCAGCAAGCTGTCTAGCATGATAGTTTAAAGGTTTCTGTTGGAGTTCTCAGTTCGGTCTACTCTTGGCTGCTGGATTGGATGTGCGTTTAAATGATTGTACTTTGGGCTTAGTGCCACTAAGAAACACCTTGTATCCAACATCGTCATCTGGATTAGACGTGATTATTTCCGGCCACCCTGCGAAAGGCTTAACGACCGAACTATAATCTAACTCCGTATTCCACCAGCGATTAAGCAAAAATATTGTCTCTGAGGGCCACCCAGTCAGTTTGCGTATGTTTATTTTCGGCTTGAGCGCAAATATATGTGCCGTCTCAGCCAAATTTAACGCCATACGAGTTTTGGTCGCTCTTGGTCCACTTTTTTGGTGCGAGGCAACTCGTCCAAGCCTAATCGATGTATAGGTTGCATCATCTTCTTGCAGATGTCGAACACGCGAGCCACCATTGCAGCGTCCGATATAGATAAAACTGCCACGCCCGGGGCGTCGTGTTCTCCCCATGTAGCCAAAACCTACATATAAATAATCTAACAATTCGTGATTTGCGGCGCGCACCGCATCTTTCACAGATTCATAAGGTCCAAACCAATCGACTATCACCGCAATTTCTGTCACCTATATCTCCAAGTTGAAGCGCCTGTATACATCCTATTTATTGCTGCCACACTGGCTTTCGTTTCTCCAGGAAGGCCCCGATGCCTTCCTTGCCCTCGGCCGAGGCGCGCCGTTCGGCGATGATACCGACGGTGGCCTCGGCCCGGATGCTGCCGCCCTGCGGCATCATCTCGACCAGCCGGATCAGCTGCTTGGCGCTGGCCAGCGCCTCCGGCCCGCCCTTGAGCAGCTCGCCCACCATCACCGCCACGCGCGCCTCCAGCTGGTCGCCGGGCGCCACCTCGTGCACGAGGCCGATCCGCCGCGCCTCGGCGGCGCCGAACCGCTCGGCCGTCAGGAACCACCGCCGCGCCTCGCGCGGGCCGATCGCCCGGACGACGAAGGGCGCGATCACCGCCGGGACGATTCCGAGCCTCACCTCGCTGGTCGCGAACTGGGCCGCCTCGCCCGCCACGGCGATGTCGCAGGCGGCAACGAGCCCGAGGCCGCCGCCGATGGCGGCCCCCTGCACCATCGCCACCACGGGCTTCGGGCAGTCGTCGATGGTCCGCAGCATCAGCTCCAACGCCCGGGCGTCCGCCCGATTGTGTTCCTCGTCGTAGCCCGCCGCCCGCTGCATCCAGTTCAGATCGGCCCCGGCCGAAAAGCTCTTGCCGGCCCCGGCCAGGACGACGACCCTGGAATCGTCCTCGTAGAATGCCTGGAACGTCGTCGCCAAGCCTACGATCAGTGCCTCGTCGAAGGCATTGTGGAGCTGCGGCCGGTTCAGCGTGACGCGGGCGACGGGGCCGTCACGGGTCACGAGCACGGGTGCGTCGGTCATGGCCGCCTCACATCCGGAACACGCCGAAGCGCGTCTCCGGGATCGGGGCGTTCAGCGCCGCCGACAGGCCTAGCCCCAGCACCATGCGCGTGTCGACCGGGTCGACGATGCCGTCGTCCCACAGCCGGGCGCTGGCATAGTAGGGGTGCCCTTGCGTCTCGTACTGGGCGCGGATCGGATCCTTGAACGCCGCTTCGTCCTCGACCGACCAAGTGCCGCCCTTGGCCTCGACCGCGTCGCGGCGCAGCGTCGCCAGCACCGAGGCCGCCTGCTCGCCACCCATCACCGAGATCCGGGCATTGGGCCACATCCACAGGAAACGCGGCTCGAAGGCCCGGCCGCACATGCCGTAATTGCCGGCGCCGAAGCTGCCGGCGACGACCATGGTGAGCTTGGGTACGGCGGCGTTGGCGACGGCATTGACCAGCTTCGCCCCGTCCTTGGCGATGCCGCCATGCTCGTATTTGCGCCCGACCATGAAGCCGGTGATGTTCTGCAGGAAGATCAGCGGCACCCGCCGCTGGCAGCACAGCTCAATGAAATGGGCGCCCTTCAGCGCCGATTCCGAGAACAGGATGCCGTTGTTGGCGACAATGCCCACGGGATAGCCGTAGAGCCGGGCGAAGCCGGTGATCAGCGTGGCGCCGTAGCGCGGCTTGAACTCCTCCAGCACCGAGCCGTCGACGATCCGTGCGATCACCTCGCGCATCTCGAACGGCTGGCGCGTGTCGGCCGGGATCAGGCCGTACAGTTCGCGCGGGTCGTAGAGCGGCTCGCGCGGCTCGTGCACGTCGAGCTCGATCCGCTTGTCCCGGTTCAGCGCCGCCACGATCCGCCGCGCCAGCGACAAGGCATGGGTGTCGTCCTCGGCCAGATGGTCGGCCACACCCGAGATCCGGGTGTGCACGTCGCCGCCGCCCAGATCCTCAGCCGTGACCACCTCGCCGGTAGCAGCCTTCACCAGCGGCGGCCCGCCCAGGAAGATCGTCCCCTGCTGCTTGACGATGATCGCCTCGTCCGACATCGCCGGGACGTAGGCGCCGCCGGCCGTGCACGAGCCCATCACTACCGCGATCTGCGGGATGCCCTCGGCCGACATGGTGGCCTGATTGTAGAAGATGCGGCCAAAATCATCCTTGTCCGGGAAGACCTCGTCCTGGTTCGGCAGGTTGGCGCCGCCCGAATCGACGAGGTAGATGCACGGCAGCCGGTTGGTGCGGGCCACCTCCTGAGCGCGCAGATGCTTCTTCACCGTCAGCGGGTAGTAGGTGCCGCCCTTCACGGTGGCGTCGTTGACCACCACCACACATTCACGGCCCGCCACCCGGCCGATGCCGGTGATCATCCCGGCGGCCGGCACCTCGCCGCCATACATGCCGTGCGCGGCGAGCTGGCTGAATTCTAGGAACGGCGCCCCGGGATCGAGCAGTCGCTCCAGCCGCTCGCGCGGCAGCAGCTTGCCGCGGGCGGCGTGCTTGGCCCGGGCGGCCGCGTCGCCGCCGAGGGCCGCACGCGCCACCTGCGCCCGCAGGTCGGCGACGACCGCCTCCATCTGCGCATGGTTCGCGCGAAAGGCATCGCTGCGCGTGTTCAGTCGACTCTGGAGAACGCTCATTGCTCGGCGGTGCCTCCCCTTGATCTGTCCTACTTCTTTGCTGGTGCGCCGTCCAATGCTACATTCTTCCTCGAAAGCATGAGAGGAAGAATGGCGCTCAACATCAAGTCCGCGGAGACCGACCGCCTCGCGCGCGAGCTCGCGGCGCTCACCGGCGAAAGCCTCACCGAGGCGGTGACGCGGGCGCTGGAGCAGCGGCTGGATCAAGCGCGACACGAGCGCGACGTCCTCGGCCGTGAGCGTCTGAACGGACTGTTGGCGGAGATTCGCCGACGCACGGCGAAGCTGCCTGTGCTCGATCCGCGCTCCGATGACGAGATCCTCGGCTACAACCAGTTCGGCACTTTCGACTGATGGTGATCGACACGTCGGCTCTGATCGCTTTCCTGCGCGACGAGGCCGAAGCCCTGTCCATTCAGGACGCCATGACCTCGGCCGGCCGGCACTACATCTCGGCACTCACGCTGTTCGAGTGCCGTACGGTGCTCTGGTGGCGGTTCGGTGCCGAGATGGTGCAGGGCCTGCACGACCTGCTCGATGGCTGGAGGCCGGAAATCCGCGCTTTCGACCCGGAGCAGGCCAGCCTGGCGTTCTCCGCCTACCGCCGGTTCGGCAAGGGGTCCGGCCACAAGGCACAACTCAACTTGTGCGACTGCGCGGCCTATGCTCTCGCGAGGTCGCTCGATCTGCCGCTGCTCTACAAGGGCAACGACTTCGTTCACACCGACGTCCGCTCGGCCCTCGCCTGAGCCTCAGCGCTGATAGACGATATGCGAGGTTCGGCGCGCCAGCGTGTCGTAGAGTGCCCTGGCGTCCGCGTTGTACTCCTGCGTCTGCCAGTAGACGGTGCTGGCCCCGGCCGCGTCGGCGGCGGCATAGACGGCCTGGATCAGCCGGCGCGCCACGCCCCGCCCGCGCGCCTCGGGCGCTACGAACAGGTCCTCCAGGTAGCAGTAGGGCTGCACGCTCCAGGACGAGCGGTGGAACAGATAGGTGGCGAAACCCAGCAGCTCACGTCCATCTGCGGCAACCAGCGCATGCGGCTGATCGTCTGGATCGAGAAAGCGCAGCCAGCTCGTCTCCGTGACCGCCGGATCGAGCTGCTGGCGGTAGAAGCGCAGATAGCCCTGCCACAGTGGATCCCACCGGCCCCGCTCCTCGGGGCGTGGGGCGCGGATGACCAGCTCGTCGCCGCGAGGCCGGTCCTTGTCCGCGCTCACCAGCCCCCCGTCGCAAGCCACCGCTCGACCTGCTCGATGCGGTCGGCGCCCCAGAACGGCTCGCCGTCGACGAAGAAGAACGGTGAGCCGAACACGCCGCGTTCGATCGAGCGGTCGGTCTCCTCCTTGAGCCGCGCCTTGATCGCCGGGTCCTGGACCGCGGCCATCAGCTCGGCGCCCGGCAGGCCGAGGCTTTCGCCGACCTCTGCCACCTGCTCGGCGGCGGACAGGTCGCGGCCCTCGCCCCAGTAGGCGTGAAAGGCGGCCTGGGCGAAACCTTTGGCCATGTCCTGGTCCTGCGCCTGCAGCCACCAGTAGGCCCGCGACACCGCCAGCGAGTTCAGCGGCCCATTCGACGGCGGCTTGAACGGCGCGTCCATGATTCGGGCACAACGCGGTGCGTCGTGCAGCAGGTACGGACCTTTGAGCGGCAGCAGCATGTTGGGGCCGCTGCCCGTGAGCTTGAACGCCGCCCCCAGCATCACCGGTCGCCAGGCCACCTCGCGCTCGTAGGCAGCGGCGATCGGCTCGATCCGCAGCGACGCCAGATAGCCGTAGGGACTTGCGAACTCGAAATAGAAGTCGATCGGTGCCGGCATCTCGGGCCTCCCTGCTGGACCGCATGCTACGCAGGTCGAGCCGTGGGCGGCCTTGGTCACGACGCCGCATGAGGACATCCCGCGATCCATTGTCAGGCTAACAACCCACCGCTAACGTCAACGGCAAGCAATCCCTTGGAGCAGTATGGCGAGCACGCGTTCCGCGCCTTTGCAGGGCGACGCCATCACCATCGACGGCGTCAGTCGCGTGTTCGCGTCGGGCAGCGAGGTCGTCCACGCCGTCGACCGGGTCTCCCTGGGCGTCCGCCAGAACGAGTTCTTCACCCTTCTCGGCCCGTCGGGCTGCGGCAAGACCACCCTCTTGCGCCTGATCGCCGGCTTCGAGCACGCCACCGCCGGCCGGATACTGCTGAACGGTCGCGAGGTCGGCGCACTGCCGCCGTTCCGGCGCCAGGTGAACACGGTCTTCCAGAGCTACGCCCTGTTTCCGCACATGACCGTGGCGGAGAACATCGGCTTCGGGTTGCGGATGCTCGACCGGCCGCCGGCTGAGATCGCCGCCCGCGTGGCGGAGATGCTACGCTTGGTGCGCATGGAGGATCTCGCCGACCGCAGCACCGCCCGCCTCTCGGGCGGGCAGCAGCAACGCGTGGCCCTGGCCCGCGCGTTGGCTCCACAGCCGGAGGTGCTGCTGCTCGACGAGCCGCTTTCCGCGCTCGACCTGAAGCTCAGGAAGGCGATGCAGCTCGAGCTCAAGGCCCTGCAGCGCGACACCGGCATCACCTTCGTCTTCGTCACCCACGACCAGGAGGAGGCATTGACGATGTCGGACCGGATCGCGGTCATGAACCGCGGCCGGGTGCTCCAGATCGGCTCGCCGCGCGAGATCTACGACCATCCGGCCGAGCTCTTCGTGGCCGATTTCATCGGCGACGCCAACCTGCTGGAGGGCGACCTCGTCCGCCTCGATGGCGACACCGCCCTGGTGCGCCTGCCCACGGCGCTCGAGGTGCCGGCCCGGCTGCCGGAAGGAGCGCCGACCAGCGGTCGCGTGCACGTCGTGATCCGGCCCGAGCACGCGACCCTGACCCGCGACCTTGCCGCCCCCGGTCTCGCCTGCACCGTCGAGAGCGCGGTCTATGTCGGCACCGATACCCGCTATCACTTGGTCCTGCGCAGCGGCGAGCCGATCATCGTGCGCTGCCAGAACACGAGCGCCCAGGCGGACGCGTATGCGGCGGGCGAGTCGTTGAAGGTGCTGCTCGGGCCTCATGCCGTCCAGGTCCTGCGCGATTGACCGCGGGGGTCA
>JAPJRA010000018.1:9577-16689 GCA_030824835.1 Geminicoccaceae bacterium
ACTGCCGACGAGGCCGGCCGCCGCTGGCTGCTGCTGGCGCCGGCTCTGCTGATCCTGGCCATCGGCGCCGTCGGGCCATTGGCGATCGTGGTCGTCTACTCGTTCCTGACCCCCGGCGACTATGCCGGGGTCAAGTGGATCTTCTCCGGCGAGGCGTGGATCAACCTGTTCCTGCAGCAGGACATCTTCGACGAGAGCTGGCAGTGGGCCGACGCCCATCTTTCGATCTTCGCCCGCACGCTGGGCCTGGCCCTCGGAACCACGGCAGCGACACTGGTGCTGGGCTTCCCGACCGCTTGGTTCATCGCCACCCGGCCCAGGCGCAGCCGTAGCTTCTGGCTGTTCCTGGTCACCATCCCGTTCTGGTGCAATCTTCTGGTGCGCACCTTCGCCATCATGCAGCTGATCCGCAACGAGGGCGTGATCAACAACACGCTGCGCGGCCTCGGCCTGATCGAGCAGCCGATCCAGATGCTCTACACCGACTTCGCGGTCGGCCTCGGCATGGCCTATGTCTACCTGCCACTGATGGTGCTGCCACTCTATGCCAGCATCGAGAAGCTCGACTTCCGCCTGATCGAGGCCGCCTACGACCTCTATGCCAACCAGTGGCGGGCACTGACCCGCATCGTGCTGCCCATGGTCCGGCCGGGCCTGGTCGCGGGCTCGATCCTGGTCTTCATCCCGGCGCTGGGTGCCTACGTCGTCCCGCGCATGCTGGGCGGCGGCAGCCGGATGATGATCGGCAACCTGATCGACCTGCAGTTCGGCCAAGGCCGCAACTGGCCGCTGGGGGCGGCCCTGGCGCTACTGCTGATGCTGATCGTGCTGGTGGCACTGCTGGTCTACGTGCGCCAGGTCGGCCGCGAGGGCGCGCCGCATGGCTGAGCGGGCATTCTCGGTGCGCCGCCTGCCCGGCTTCACGCCGCTGGCGATCCTGGTCTTCGTCCTGCTCTATGCGCCCATCGCCGTGCTCGCCGCCTTCTCGTTCAACGCCGGCACCTCGATCGCCATCTGGGAAGGCTTCTCCCTGCGCTGGTATCAGGCCGCCTGGATGAACGCCGAGGTGCAGGCAGCAACCTTCCGCTCGCTTGGCATCGCCACCGTGGCCGCCGTCGTCGCCACTGTTATCGCCACCATGGCCACCCTGGCGACCACGCGCACCGCGCCGTTCCGCGGCCAGACCGCAGTGCTGGCCATGATCAACCTGCCGCTGATGGCACCGGAGATCGTGACCGCGATCGCCCTGCTGATCTTCTTCGCGCTGCTCAAGATCGCCACCGGCTACACCGGCATCGGCTACATCTTCCTGGCCCACACCGCCTTTTGCATCCCGTTCGCCTTCCTGCCGATCCGCGGCCGCCTCGAGGGCATGGACCGGTCGCTGGAGGCGGCCGCCGCCGACCTCTACGCCACGCCGTGGCGGGCCTTCCGCTTCGTCACCCTGCCGCTGCTCTGGCCCGGCATCCTCGCCGGTCTGATGCTGGCCTTCGTCATCTCGCTCGACGACGTCGTCATCACCAACCTGATCGCCGGCCCGGGTCAGGAGACCCTGCCGATCTACATGCTGGCCCAGCTGCGCCGCACCACCACGCCCGAGATCAACGCCGTCTCGACCGCGCTGCTCGCCGCCTCGGTGCTGCTCGTCTCCCTGTCCTTCCTGCTCAGCCGCGAGAAAGAATGACCGCCATGCGCCACACCCTCGCCACCGCCGCGGCCTGCGCCGCGCTGCTTGCCCTCCCGACCGGCGCCTGGGCCGAAGGGGTGCTCAACATCTTCAACTGGGGCGACTACACCAGCCCCGAAATGATCGCGAAGTTCGAGCAGACCTACGACGTCAAGGTCACCATCACCGACTACGACTCGAACGACACGGCGCTGGCCAAGGTCAAGGCCGGCGGGCACGGCTTCGACATCGTGGTGCCGACCTCGACCGTGATGCCGATCTGGATCGGCGAGGGCCTGCTCATGGAGAGCCGCCCGGACCAGATGGCGAACTTCAAGAACATGGACCCGCGCTGGGTCGACGTGCCCTACGACCCCGGCCGGCACTATTCGGTGCCCTGGCAGATCGGCACCACCGGCGTCGTCGTCAACACCGACGTCTACCAGGGCGACCCGGAGACATGGGGCATCGTGTTCGACCCGCCGGCGGAGCTGGTCGGCAAGATCAACGTCATCCCCGAGATGAACGACGTCCTGAACGGAGCCATCATGTATCTCGGCGGCGAGCCCTGCACCGACGACAAGGCGGTGCTGAAAAAGGTCCGCGATCTGGTGACGGCCGCGAAGCCGAAATGGGCGGCGATCAACTATGCCAGCCCCGAGACCTATTCCAAGGGCGACGTCGCCGCCGGGGCCAACTGGAACGGCTACACCTTCCGCGCCCGGCTGCAGAACCCGGCCGTCAGGTTCGCCTATCCCAAGGAAGGCTTCCCGATCTGGATGGACAATGCCGCCATCCTGGCCGATGCGAAGAATGTCGAGAACGCCAAGTTGTTCCTCAACTTCATCATGGACCCCGAGAACGCGGCCATGCTCTCGGCCTTCGCCCGCTACTCCAACGGCATCCTGGGCAGCGAGAAGTTCATGCCGGCCGACATGCAAGATGCGCCCGAGCTGACCCTGCCCGAGAGCAACAAGGGCGTGTTCCTCCAGGCCTGCCCTGCGGCGGTCAACGACATCCTGACCCGGATCTGGACCGAGCTGCAGAAGTGACCGCCGCCCGGCGCCGAGGTCATCGCCACGACGAACGGCCTGAGACCTGGGCACGGCGCCTGCGAGGGGGGTACGAGATCGCTCGCAGGCCTTCTCAGCGCCGGTCCCGCGGTGCCCGCTTGGTCATGATACGCTGCAGGGTGCGGCGGTGCATGCCGAGCCGCCGCGCCGTCTCACTGACGTTGCGCCCACATTGCTCATAGATCCGGTGGATATGCTCCCACTTGATCCGATCGGCGCTGAGCGGCACGTCGGGTACGCCCGCCTGGGCGGGCTCGCCGCGCAGCGCATGGATGAGCGCGGTCGTGTTCACGGGCTTGGGCAGGTAGTCCACGGCACCCGCGCGCAATGCCACGATGGACTCCGCGACGCTGTCATAGCCGGTGATGACGATGATCCGCGGCCGCGGCTTCTGCTCCTGCAGCTGCCGGACCAGCTCCATGCCGTAACCGTCCTCCAGCCGCATATCGATCACGGCGAAGTCGAAACGGCGGTCGCCGATGAGCCTCTCGGCGATGGCGAGACTGCCCGCCGTCGTGACGCTGAACCCGGCGGCAGCGAGCGCCAGCTCCAGGCGACTGCTGACCGATCGCTCGTCGTCGACGAGCAGCAGGGCGCCAGCCGCCGGAGCGGCAACCGGCAACGTGTCGCTGCTCGACGGTGGCTCGCTCACGCCCCCTCTCCCTCGTCTTCCTATGGCGGCTTTGGCTTGGTCAGGTCGGATAGGCGAAACCGCACCGCGACACGGCGGCGACCGGCCCCCCTCCAAGCTTGACGCCGCTGCCGCGCTCGCGACGTTTGGTTGAAGGCATAACGGCGCAAACGCTGACCGCCATCAAGTCCCAGTTACCGCCACGCCGCGCATGGCAGAACAACGGAAACCGCAATCGGCGGCAACCGCCACGCTCTCCGGTGCGACGCGGCCCTGGTGCCGCAACTCCGGGCTGCCGTGATGGCCCGGTGGCCGGGTTGCGCTCGGGCCGACGGTACCGGCGGCGCGAGCCGAGCCGACGCAGCATCGCCGGCCCAGCGGGCCCCCTCTCAAGCAGCGGCCGAAACCGCCGGCGGATCGCGCTGCGCCTCCGTCACCGCCACCACGGCCGAGCCTCGGCCCACGACGTAGCTGCTCATGCTGATCGTGAGGACGGCGGCAGGGCAGCGCAGCTTTATGTCGGCGGAGTGATCCCAGATCGCCCGGAGCAGCGCATCCTCGCCCGTGATCCGCCCCTGGCGACCGTCGGCACCGCCCTGGTGGCACTCGTCGATGGCGTAGCTGACCCACCCTCGGGCGAGGCCATCGATCAGAATCTCGCCCCGTCCGGAGAGCGCTCCAAGACGCACCATGCTGCCTCCTCATTTATTCCGTGCGAGACGGCACCATGCGCGGAGGCCATGCGGTGCGTCAATCGAAGGTCGCGCCCCTCAGAGCCGGAAATCAGCCGGCGCCAGCACCGTCACGCCGCTGAGCGGGGTCTCCACCTGGGCCGCGGCGTCGGCATCGGTGCTGGCACGAACGACGGTGTCGCCGCCGCGCTTGGCCGTGGCCGGCCTACCCGACAGGTCGACCACGACCGCCGTGCTGCCCGCAAAGCTGGCGATGTCGAAGACGTCCGATTGATCTCTATCGAGCCGACGTCCGGGCAAACAACCGGCGGGAAGCGGACGGGCCGTTGTGCGAAGCTGGCCCAAAAATCAGGTGTGATTCTCTAAGAGCCTGTCCGAGAAGTTTTTATTGCTGATTAAGATTTTGCCAATCGGCGCATGAGCAATTGGATGATGGCGAGTGTCACCATGGCGGTAGTGGTGTCGATCAGTTGTTCGAAGTCCTTGGCCAAGCGGCGGTTGCGGCCGAGCCAGGCGAAGGTGCGCTCGATGACCATCGGGCGTGGCCCGATCACTCGGAGAGATGTCAGCGCAGCTGACAGGCGGCGGGGGAGCAGGTGGAAGCCTGTGGCCTCGCGTGGCCGCTTGACGATCTCGAGCCGGAGCCGCTCGCGAGCGGCAGCGCAGGCGGCGACCTCGCCCTGGTAGCCAGCGTCGGCGAACAGGTGCTTCAGCCAGGGGAAACGCTTGCGAATTCGGGCACAGACCAGCGCCAAGCCGTCCCTGTCTTGGACGTTGGCGGCATGAACGACCAGCCGCAGGGACAGGCCCAGCGTGTCGGTGAGCAGATGCCGCTTGCGGCCGTTGATCTTCTTGCCGGCGTCGAAGCCCCGTGAGCCGCCGGCTTCGGTCGTCTTGACGCTCTGACTGTCGATGATCGCCGCGGTCGGCTGCGCCTCGCGACCGTCCTGCTCGCGCGCGGCCATGAGCAGCGTGGCCTGAATGGTCGACCAGATGCCGTCCTGCCAGAAGCGCCGGAAGTAGCCGTAGACCGTGCTCCGCGGCGGGAACTCGCGCGGCAGCATCCGCCAGGGGCAGCCGGTGCGCAGCAGATAGAGCAGCGCGTTCAGCACGTTGCGCAGCAGCGTCGTTCGTCGCCGCCCACCCGGCTTGGCCGCCGGCAGCAGCGGGGCGACCCGCGCGAACTCGGCATCGGTGACGTCGGTTGCGTAGCGACCGCCGGTGCGGCGATACTGATGGCGAGCGGAAGCAGCCCACATCGGTCGCGGCTCCTCGTTCCTGGCAGAACAAGGACGTCACAACCAGCTGATTCCGCTCACCTTCTTTCCAGACAGGCTCTAAGACACGAAATTAGAGATAGTCAGTTGCTGCAGTATCTACGTTATATAATCAGGGTCTAGCCCAAATAAAATAAATACAAATCTAAGGCTGTTCTCTGCCACCTCCTGTCCAATCTTTGACCAAAATGATCTCCAAGCGCCCGTCATGGCATCTTTTGTCACCTCCCATATTTTCTGGCCAATATCTCGCATTGTATTTGCAATACTTTTAATAACCTCTAGACATTTGTGGAAAAAACCTTTTTCTTCCAACTTATATTTCTGAGAGATGCCGTCACTTGGTCCACCGCCGTCGTCAGAACCGCCCCCCATTCCACTTCCACCACCATTCCGTTTTCTCTTCTCAAAATCGCTGTGAGCTTTCTCGAGAGCTTTGGTTAAATCACTTACCCCATCCAATTCAGCCCTCAATTTCCTCGCCAAATGACTTAAGCCAAGTGCACCGAATCGTGCAAACAAAACTTTTTCATAAGTGGCTTTAGACTCATAAAAATTCGTGCGAATGCTGGCAATGGATGTGGGTTCCCATGATATAATATTCTGTGGTCGTACGCCGACTTCAGAAACTGGCTTTTGTGCTGACAATGATGCACTGAATTCAACTATTGCTCGTTTCCGAGGAGGCAGCCGCGCGCTCTCTCCCACAGCGATTCGTTCATCTTCACTTTGCTGGATCGGATTAAAAACAAAGAACGGAGTATGCATCGGCATTTGCTCCTATTGAGCCCATCCAATCGGAATGCCAATTGGGTTGGTTTCTTGTAACATGGTTATGCGCCTGTGCGCAACTTCCGGTATTTTCGGCCAAAGTTTCGGGACGCCATACGAAATTACCAATCTCCTATGAATAGCCCTGACATCGCGCAGCCCCTATCGCATTGAATTAGCTTGAAACACTGAGATGCTGCGTCGGGTATATCGTTAGGCAAGTAGTAACGCCCAGCCAGCGATGCCACTACGTCCGGAATGGACTGGAATAGCACCAGCGGATCGTCTCTGCCGACCAAGAAGCCATGTCGCGCCCAAAACCTGCCCGCCTCGTCGTCCAGCGCATGCACCACTACCGTGAGTTTCGGGGACATGGCGTAATCGCCCTACTGTGGTCACTCTCCAGCCTGTGACAGCGTGAGGAGAGTGACCATGACGAGCTATGCCGGCTTGGACGTGTCCCAGCAAGAGACGCAGATCTGCATCCTGGACGCGAGCGGCAGCGTCCGCTGGACGGGCAAGGCCCGCAGCGAGCCCGCGGCTCTGGCCGCGGTCCTGCAACGACGCGCGCCCGACCTCGCGCGGGCGGTGCTGGAGAGCGGCGCGCTCTCCGGCCGGCTGTGCGGCGGGCTGGTCGAGGCGGGCCTGCCGGCCTGGTGCATCGACGCCCGGGCGGCGCGCGGGGCCTTGAAGCAGCGGCGCAGCAAGACCGACCGCGGCGACGCAGAAGGGTTGGCGCGCCTCGCCCAGACCGGCCCGCGGCCGGCTGTGCCGGCCGTCCCTGCGGGAGTGGATCGGCGGGCTCTCGCCGCCGATGGTTCAAGGTGGTGCGGCTGAAGAGCCGGGCGAGCCTCGAGCGGCACGCGCTGCTGGCCGCGCGCGAGCGGCCCGCAGGTGTCTCCTGACACCCGCCACTGCGTGGATGGAGCCGGCGCCTCCTGCGCCGGCTGGTGCGCATCCAGCGCGATCTCATGAGCCAGATCCGCGGGCTGGTGAAGCCGC
>JAPJRA010000658.1 GCA_030824835.1 Geminicoccaceae bacterium
CCGATGGGCCAGCCCATCAGCCATCCGACGAAGAGCGGGTTCAGCCGCCGCCGTGACCGGCCCTTCAGGATTCGCCGACATACGACGCGCCCATGCGAGGCAATCATCGAAGCCCAGAGCGGGCGCGAGATCGGGGCGTGCGGCGAGAACCGCGCGCCATCCATCGTGATCGCCGGGGCCGGGCGGATGAAGCCCTGCTCCGCCCGGTAATGCAAAATATCCATCCGGGATTTGCCATCGGCCCGTGTGATGCTGGTCTCGCTGGATCCCTTCCAGTTCTGGGCTGCCGGGGTCGGCCATTGTGCGGCCTGCGCGGGCAGGGGCGGCGTCCCGCCCGAGCCATAGCTCTGGCCGGGCCCACCCTTCGCCCCGTCCGTCGCCTTGGGCGTCGACCAGTTGGTGATACTCAGCGCCAGTGCCTCGGCCTTGCGGGTGAAGTCGCTGTTCCCCGCCGGGTTGTAGCGATCCGTGCCGGGATGCAGGCTCATCGGTGTGGGCCAGGATGAAGATGCGCAGCCGCTGGTGCTGCGCGCCGACTTCTGCCGCCGAGAACAGACCCGCCGCAGGCGTGTAGCCCAAGCCCCAAAGCTCTCGGAGGACGGTCTCGAGGCCGAGGGTGACATGGCCGGGGACGTTTTCGAGGAAGACCCATAGGGGGCGGCATTGCCCGATGACACGGGCGACGTCGGGCCAGAGGTGCCGAGGATCGTCGGCGCCACCGCGCTTTCCGGCCGCGCTAAACGGCTGGCAGGGATATCCGGCCAGAACCGTGTCGAAGGCCCCGCGGAAAGGGCGGGCATCGAAGGATCGCAGATCGGTCCAGATTGGGGCTGGGGCAAAATACCCGGCGCGCTGGGCCGCGATGAGGACAGATCGCGGCCAGTCCCCCCATTCGACGAAGCAGCCGGTGTGAAACCCGGGTTCGGCGAGCATGAGGCCCAGATCCAAGCCTCCGCCGCCTGCGCAGAGGGACAATCCGTGCCGGGGACGTGACACCATGCCATTCACGCCACCACGCGCAGGGTCAGGCGCTCGCGCGTCACCAGCCCGCGTGCCAGCATGAGCCCGCACATCGTGGGGCTGATCATGCCCTTGGGCAGGTATTCGTCGGAGTTGACCTTGGCCGCATAGAAGGCCGCCAGTTGATCCTCGCTGGGCGGGGGCGCTGCATCCGCCTTGCGCCGCCGCTTGGCCTTCGTGCTCTTTGCAGTGGCAATCGCCGCCTGCGCATCGCGCTGAGCGGCGCGTTCCATGAACCGGTCGAGGGCCTTGGGGCCGTCAGGCGGGTTCGGATGATCGGCGCGGGTCTCGGTCGCGACCTCGATGATCCGCGCCTGCGACAGTCCGAGGTTGTCAACCCAGCGGCGCACATGGGTGCGCGCTGGCCAGCCTTGCCACCAGGCGGGCAGGGTGGCGTTCGCGGCAAAGCCCAGCGCGGCCAGCAGCTCTGCGAAGAACCGATCAAATTCGGCCTCGCGCGCCTGCGCGTCCTCCTCCTCCTTTACAGGTTTACTTAGGGGTTCTCTTACAAGGTTAGTCTCCGGATTCCGGAGATGGCTTTGGGCAAAATCCGGAGATGGGTTTGCCAAAAATCCGGAGATGGACCCATGTCCGGAATCCGGAGTTGGGTTGTCGTCCTGTTCTTCCTCCGTTCCGTAAAGCCCATCTCCGGAATCTGGACTTGGGTCTTGTGGAAATCCATCCTCGAACGCCAATATGTAGCGTGTCGCCTGGCGCTTGTGGGTGCGCGGATCGTGGGTGCGGACGCGGTGGATCAGGCGCAGCGCCTCGAGCCGCGCGAGGTGGTCGTTCAGCGCGGAGACCGACATTTCCGCATCCTCGGCCAGCCGTTCCTGCGTCGGAAAGCAGCCGAAATCCGGGTTGTGCCGGTCGCAGAGAAACCAGAGCACGATCTTGGTGGCGGGTTTCAGCCCGCGCTGCTGGATGGCCCAGACAGTTGCCTTGTGGCTCATGGCGCGGCCCTCCGTGCTGGAAGCTGTGCGCGACTGGTGAAGCCGTTGTCGGCCAGCGCGCCCAGCGCGTCGTCGACAGATCGGACCAGCGCCCAGCCAAAGCCTTGCGAACAGACCGTGTCGCGGAAGACCTCCTGCGATTTGCGCAAGCGGCCGGTTTCGCTTTTGACCTCGAGGAACAGCACGCGGCCGCCGCAGATCACGATCAGATCGGCGAACCCGGCATGAACGCCCATGCCGACGAGGATCGATTGACGCTTCGCGCCGCGGGGACCGGCCTCGGTCACCTCATTGGCGCAATGATGGACGATGGCATCGCGGGGCAGGGCGAAGCGCAGCGCCTGAACAATGGCGCGCTGGGCGTCGGCCTCGGGGGTGCTGCGCCGGTTCATGCCGCACCGCCTTTCGGGAAGGCCGCCGCCGCGATGGCATGCAATGGGCGGCGATCCAGAAGGCGCAGAACTTCCAGTGCGTCGCCGCATTCCACGGCATCATCGGTTTGGCCGACGACTACGCGGGCGGCGAGGATGACCAGCGAGTCAGGATGCTGCGTGGTGTCGGCCAGGACGCCGCGCGCCTCGGTCAGGCGGTCATGCATCCAGTCGCCGGTGGTCGAAGTCGGAATAGCGGGCGGGTGGGACAGGAGGCTGGTCATTTGCCGCCCCGCCGTGTGCGAACGGGGCGGGTCTTTTCCTGCGCGTTGATCCAGCTTTCAACCGATGTGCGCCGGTAGAGCACCTTGCGCCCGATCCGCGTGCAGGGCGGGCCGATCTGGCGGGCCTCCCAGCGGCCCAGCGTGTCGCAGGCAATGCCGAGTTCACCGGCCAGTTGTTCGCGGCTGATCCAGTCGGCCAGCAGGTTCAGGGGTTGGCCCTCGGGGGCCGGGGCAATGGTCTGCATATCACTCTCCCATCCAGATCCCGGCAAAGGCCGGAGACGGGGCGAAGGAAGCAGACCGGCAGGACCGGAACCTAGGCAGAGACCGGAATTGGCGCAGCGCGGGCCATTCCGGTCCTTGTTTCATTGGGGT
>JAPJRA010000659.1 GCA_030824835.1 Geminicoccaceae bacterium
CCAGTACCATCACCAGCCGTTCAATTATTACGCTAACTATGCCCCGGGCACGGCCGCTCGCGCCGAGCATCTGCTCGACGGCGGCCTGGGCGGCGTCCAGTTCATCAAGGCGATCGACGACGGCAAGCTTCCAGCGGTCGCCTTCTACAAGCCCCAGGGCAACCTCAACCAGCATTCCGGCTACACCGACATCGCCTCCGGCGACGAGCACATCGCCGACGTGATCCACCACCTGGAGCGGAGCCCGCAGTGGGGCCACATGCTGGTCGTGGTGACCTACGACGAGAACGGGGGCATCTGGGACCACGTCACGCCGCCCAAGGGTGACCGCTGGGGGCCCGGCACGCGCATACCGGCCATCATCGTCTCGCCCTATGCCAAGCGTGGCAATGTCGACCACACCCCCTACGACACCAACTCGATCCTGCGCTTCATCATCCATCGGTTCGACTTGCCGAACCTCAAGGGCATCAGGAGCCGTGACGCGGCCATGGCAGCACGTGGCCAGCAACCGCTGGGCGACCTGACGGGCTCGCTCAATCTGCTTTAGCGCCGCAGGAGCAGGCGGCCGCATGGTGTGTTCCCGCCATGCGGCCGGTCGGCCGAAGGCTAAGCCGTGGCCGGATGTGGGTGGGCCAGGAAGAAGCGCAGCATCTCGTGCGAGGCGTCGGGGCCCTTGGGGTCAGTGTAGCTGCCGGCAGGGCTACCGCCGGACCAGGCATGGCCGGCGCCGTGAATGGTCCAGTATTCGAGCATGACCGTGCCATCGGCCGCCTGATAGAGCTGGCGGCTGTAGGTGTGGCCGGCCTCGACATGGCCGCTCAGGGTCTCGCTCTGCAGGCTGGTGCCGCCCAGCGCCTGGGCCACGACGCGCTCGCCGTTGCGCGGGTTGACGACCTTGTCGCGGTCGCCGTGGAAGACGATGGTGGCCGGCATGGGTTTGCCGCCGCCACCCACGGCCGAGATCGTCTCGCCGCGGCCCATCGCCGCCAGGGCCGATCTGACATCGCTGGCGGCACCGCGGGCGAGGCCGGAATGGACGCCCACCGCGGCATAGAGATCGGGGTAGGTCAGCCCCATGATGGCGGCCATGGCGCCGCCGGCGGAGATCCCGGCCACATAGACCCGCCGGGGATCCACCTTGTAGTCCCGCATCACCTGGCGGGTGATGCCGGCGATCAGCGCGGGCTCGCCCTGGTCGCGCTGCTGGTCGCCGGGGACAAACCAGTTCCAGCATTTCTGCGGGTTGGCGCTGGCCGGCTGCTCGGGGTAGGCGACGAGGCAGACATGGGTCTCGGCCACGGCGTTCATCCGCGTGCCGGCGGCGAAGTCGTCGGGCGACTGGGTGCAGCCGTGCAGCATGACCACCAGCGGGACGGCCTGGCCGTCATAGCCACGCGGGACGAACAGCTTGTAGTTGCGGCTGCCGGATTGGCCCGTGAGGCTGGCGTCCAGGAAGCGGCCGCCGGCCGGGACGATGTCGGCCAACGGCACCGGTGGTGGCGCTCGGCGCACGCCCTTGACGCGCTTGATCAGCCCGCAGGCCAGCCGCAGCAGGAACGCCTTGGCGCCGGCGAGGCGGCCGGTGGCAGGCTGCGGGTCGGGATTGCGGGTCTCGGCCATGGGCAGGTCCTTCGTGAGAGATGATCAGCGGATGCGGTCGGCGAGGGCCGCCTTGACGGTAGCACTCGCGTGGAGCGCCCCCAGCACGGAGATCGAGCCGATCGTGGCGCGGGCGAGCTCGGGCGAGACGTCGGCGGCGATGCTGGCCAGGCCCAGCACCCGGATGTCCAGCATCTCGCCTGCCGCCTCGACCGCCTCGAGGTCGGCGCGGGTGTATTGGCGCAGGCCCAGATCCAGGCTCTTGCGGGCGACCGAGCCCTTGACCACGTCGGCGTGGCGGTCGAGCTGGGTGCGGATCGCGGTGCGGATGAAGTCGGTCCGGTTCGAGTAGAACCCCTCCGCCACCATCAGGTCGATCTGTCCGAGATCGACAAAGCCGAGATTGATCGTGATCTTCTCGCTGTCGGCGGTCTTGGGCCGCAATTCCTGCACATTCTGCGCCATCTCGAAGCCATCCTTAAGGCATCTGCATGGATGGCAGGTGGCGACTGAACGATGACGATCAAGGCATTCGTCATCCGCGGCGGGCAGCCAGCCCGTCCAGCCCGAGCACGACCAGCCCCGCCAGCAGGCCCCAGAACGGCGCGCCAATGCCGAGCACCGAGACGCCCGAGGCGGTGACCACCAGCGTCAGCACCGCGGCGAAGCGTTGCCGCTCCTGCGCCAGTGCCGCCGCCAGCGCGCCGCTGAGCGGGCCGATCAGGGCCACGCCGGCGACGGTGGTGATCAGGGCCGGGGGCATGGCCGCGAACAGCTCGACCAGGGATGCGCCGAAGATGGCCAGGACGAGGTAGCACAGTGCGTAGACCGGGCCGGTGAGCCAGCGCCTGCCCGGGTCCGGGTGGACGTCGGGGCCGGTGCAGATGGAGGCGGTGATGGCGGCGAGGTTGGAGGAGTGGGCGCCGAACGGGGCGGTGAGCAGGGAGGCGATGCCGGTGACGGCCAGGATCGAGCGGGTCGGCGGCCGGTAGCCGGCGGCCTGCAGCACGGCGAAGCCCGGCAGGTTCTGCGAGGCCATGGTGACCAGGAACAGCGGCAGGCCGAGGCCCAGCAACACGCCCGGCTCGAAGGCCGGCACCACGAGCTGCAGCGTCGACAGCTGCAGCCCAGGAGGCACGGCGCCCATCAGGCCCAGGGCCCAGGCGAGGCCCACACCGCCCACCAGCACAACGAGGACGGCCCCGATCGGGCTCACCAGCCGGGCGACCAGGAACAGGCCGAGCAGCGGCAGGACCAGCCCGGGGCTGGCGGCCACGCTCTCGAACGGGGCGGTGACGAAGCGCAGCAGCACGCCGGCGAGCATGCCCGCGGCAACGGCACTCGGCAGCCGCTGGAGCAGGTCGTTCACCGGCCGGACCGTGGCGGTGACGACGATCAGCA
>JAPJRA010000660.1 GCA_030824835.1 Geminicoccaceae bacterium
CTGGCGGTCGGGCCGGTGACGGTCATCGGCTCGTCCATCGGCGGCAGCGCCGCCTTGTGCCTGGCCGCAACCCGGCCGGATCTGGTCGGTGCCGTCGTGCTCAACGATTCCGGCGCGTTCATGCCCTGGCAGCGCCGCCAGCGGCGGGCGATGACGGTCGGCCGGCACTATGTCTTCCGGCAGCCGGCCGACATGTTCCGGCGCAGCGGCGCGGCCCAGAAGAACGACGGGCCGGTCGAGGACGCCGTGCTGCTGCACAACAGCTACCACCAGACGCGGTGGTCGGAAGCCGATGGCGGTAGGGTCTACCGGCACGACCTGCGCGCCTTGCTCGCCTATCGCGACATGGCCCGACAGGACCTCGACCTCTGGTCCGTGTGGGCGCAGGTGGCCTGCCCGGTGCTGATGCTGCACGGGCTCGAATCCGACGCGCTGACCCAGGAGACGCTCGACCGGATGCGGGCAATCCGCGCTTTCGCCTGCATCCGCATTCCCGCCACCGGCCATACGCCGGCGCTCAGTTGCGCCAACCAGCTGGCGCTGATCGCCAGCTGGCTCGATGACACCGACATGATGGGCACGGTGCTGACTGCCCTGCCGAGCGGCCGCGGGCGACGTCGGCTCTTCCCGGCAGGGCCGTCAGCCGATCAGCCTGTGCCGGCGCTGTAGACGAGGCGTGGCAGCCAGACGACGATCGCAGGGAAGACGATGCAGAGCCCCACACCGATCGCCTGCAGGCCGAGGAACGGTACCGCTGCCCGGAAGATCGTCCCCATGGTGATCTCCGGCGGGGCGACGCTCTTCAGGTAGAACAGCGAGTAGCCGAAGGGCGGGCTCACGAACGCCATCTGCATGTTGACCATGAAGATCACGCCGTACCACAGCTTGACGTCGGAGCTGGCAACGCCCGGCATGCCGAGCAGGCCATCCCAGGTCAGGCTCGCCAGGATCGGCACGAAGATCGGCACGGTGAGCAGCAGGATGCCGACCCAATCCAGGAACATGCCAAGCACGAACAGGATGACCATCATCAGCGCCAGCACGCCGTAGGGCGACAGGCCCGTGCTGAGGATGGACTCGGCGACGAAGGTCTGGCCGCCCTTCAGGATGAAGAACCCCACGAACATGGTGGCACCGAAGAAGATCCACATCACCATGGCGGTCGCCTTGAGCGTGGCGATGCTGGCATCCTGGATCGTGGCCCAATTGAGCCGGCGATGCGAGGCGCAGACGATGAAGGCGCCGAAGGTGCCGATGCCCGCGGCCTCCACCGGCGTGGCGATGCCGAGGAAGATGACGCCCAGCACGAGCAGGATCAGCAGGATGGGCATCAGCGCCCGGCGCAGGAGGACGACCTTCTCGACGAAGCTGATTCGCTCATCAACCGGCAGGGCGGGGCCGAGAGACGGGTTGATGTAGCAGCGCAGCGTCACGTAGGCGACATACATCCCCGACAGCAGCAGGCCCGGAAAGACCGACCCGACCAGCAGCTCGCCCAACGACTGCTGCGCGACCACCGCATAGACGATGGCCATGACCGAGGGCGGGATCAGGATGCCGAGCGTGCCGCCGGCGAGCAGCGCGCCGCAGGCCAGCTCGGGATTGTAGTGGCGCCTGAGCATGGCCGGCAGGGCGATCATGCCCATGGTCACCTCGGTGGCGCCGACCACGCCGACCATGGCCGCGAGGACCGTGCAGGAGATGACCGTCGCCGAGGCGAGGCCGCCCTTGAGCCCACCGAGCCATTTGTAGATGACGTCGAACAGCTCCTCGATGATGCCGGCTTTCTCGAGGATCGCTGCCATGAAGATGAACAGCGGCACCGCCGACAGCTGGTAGTCGGTCATGAACGGGAAGATTCGGGACGGCAGCATGTTCAGCAGCTGCGGCGAGCCGAACACGTAAAGGCAGATGATGGCCAGGCTGCCGGTGCAAAACGCCATGGGCAGGCCGAGCAGCAGCAGCGCGCCCAGACCGCCGAACATGAGTACGCTCAGCCATTGGATCGGGAGTTCGAGGCCCACGGGTCAGTCCGCCCTTCGCGCGATGACGGCGATATCGCGCAGCAGGCGCGAGAGACCCTGCAGCAGCAGCAGCGCCGCCCCGATCGGGATGGCTAGCTTCACCGGCCAGTACTGGATGCCCCACTCCGTGAAGGAGGACTCACCCACGGCCACGGCGTCGCTGGCGAAGCGCCAGCCGGTGACCAGCATGGTTCCCGCGAACAGGAAGAAGAACGCCGAGGTGATCACGTCGCAAATTGCCCGGCCACGCCGCGAGAGCTTGGAGTAGACGATGTCGACCCGGACATGGGTCTCGTCACGGTAGGCATAGGCGCCCGCCAGCATGTATTGTGCGCCGAACATCAAGAACATGCTCTCATGCACCCAGTTGGTCGGAGAGTTGAAGACATATCGGCCGATGACTTCGTAGTAGAAAGCAAAGACCGCGAGGACCGCCCAGTAGGACGAGAACTCCCCGGTCCAGCGCACCAGATTGTCGATCAGCCGGAGCGCGCCCCCCGAGCCCGGGGACGCCGTGAAATTCTCCGGCACCGCCGTTTCCATCAGATGGTCCGGCAGCGGCTCAGGCGGCGGCTCCGTTTCCCGCGCCCGCCGCACCATGCCCGGGATCAACAGGGCGTCGCCCAGCAGCATGACGCCCAGAATGATGGCGACGATGCGAACATGGGAGTTGGCGTCGTCCTGGAGCTGCTCGGCGACGGCATAGGCATCCCGCGCCGGCACCGCGTTGGCCTCGGCTTCGGCGACACGCTCGTCCGCACCCTCGGGCTTGCGCCTGCGACTGGCCTCGGCCCTGGCGACCAGCCGGGTCGCCTGCTCGGATTCGAGCCTGGTCCGCGAGACTTCCTGCCTTGCATCGCGCACCTCGGCGTTCGTCCACAGCAGCGCCAGGAAGACGGGGATGAAGACCAACCCCCAGATGCTGCGCAGATAGAACCGGTGCATGCCGACGAAGCCGGCGGTGACCAGAAAC
>JAPJRA010000661.1 GCA_030824835.1 Geminicoccaceae bacterium
GCGCTACATTCCGGACGAGGACTTGGCCGGCTACCTGCGCGCCACGGACATCGTCGTGTTCCCCTACCGCGAGATCGACGCCAGCGGTGCATTCGCGCTGGCGGTGGCCGCGGGCAAGCCGGTGGTGGCCAGCGCGATCGGCGTGTTCAACGAGCCGCCCGCGTCCGAGCGGATCTGCCTCGTTCCGCCCGACGATCCACCGGCGCTGGCGCGGGCCTTGGCCGGTCTTGTCGGCGATCCGGAGGCACGCGCCCGGTTGGCCGAAGGCAGCCGCGCCCTGCGTGACAGTCTGGTGTCGTGGGGCGCGTTCGCGTCGCAATGTCTGGCGTTCTACCGCGAGCGCCTCGCCGAGCGCTGAGCAGTAGGGTCGACGGCGCCGGCCCCACGGCCCGCCCCCTCGTGACAAGGTGCAGTGAAGCCCCTATGATCTTGGCGCCGATGTGAGGGAAACGCCCCCGAAATGAAATCGTCGCCCATGATCCACCTGCGGACAGGCATCTGATTGGCGCGAGCACCGTCCCTGCCAGAGGGAGCGGTGGCTGTTTCGGCCCCGATGATCGATGTCGGTGAGGCCATCGGCCCGAGCGTCATCCGCAACGGCAAATCCTGACGGCGATGCGCACCCCGCGTCGCATTGTCTCTTACCCGAGAATATAGGCGACCCGGACATGGATGCTAATTCCGCCGCGACCGAAGATCAGCTGTCCCGCGTCGAGCGAGAGCAGCATGCCTACGAGGAAGGGCTGCGGCGGCAAACTTACGAGTCGGTTCTTGGCCACACCGAGCATCTCTACCGCGAGCGCCGGATCGCGCTGGCGGGGCAGATTCTGAAGGGCCATCGGATCGACAGCGCTCTGGAGATCGGCTGCAAGACGTGGGCGGACTTTCTCGGCCGTAACGGCATCTTCCCCAAGGAGCTTTACTGCATCAACATCTCGGAGAACGAGATGGCGGTCGGCAAGCAACGCCTGGGCGAGACCGCGCTGGTGCCGACTTTCATGATGATGGATGCGCACAAGCTCGAGTTCCCGGACAATCATTTTGACGTCGTGTTCGGTACCGGCATCCTCCATCATCTCGAGCTCGATCGCGCCCTGGCCGAGATTTCGCGGGTGCTGAAGCCGGACGGGATCTTCCTGTTCGGCGAGCCCATGGACACCAACCCGGTCGGCCAGCTGATTCGGCGGCTCACCCCCAAGGCGCGCACTGCCGACGAGCGCGCCCTGCGCCAGCCCGAGTTGGCCCGGATAGCCAAAGAGTTCGACTGCACGTTCTATTTCGAGCAGCTGCTTTCCGTTCCAGCGGGTGTTGTCTCGCGCCTGCTCTTCAAGTCAGCCGACAACCCTCTCACCCGCGCCGCCTTTCGTGCGGACGAATTCCTACGCACCAAGACCCCGGCGCTCGCCCGTTATTTCCGTAAGGTCCTGATCGAGGGACACCCCCGACGAGGCTGAGGTAGACCGGGCGGCGTATGCCGGGGGACCGTTGCTCGGATGTCGTGCCGGGAAACGGCCTAGGCGCGAATTGGTCACGATCGGCACCACCCTGCATCCGGCAACCCTGGTCCTGTGATGGCCATGATTGTTGAACCCAGCCGGTAATCCGGCTGGGGCACCCTCGGGCTTGCACCGGCTCGATCGCCAGAGAACACAGACGACGATGTGCGGGTCCCGGGACCGCATGGTTCGCGACGCGGTCCCGTTAACCGCCTGCACTCGCTCGCCGACAACGGCAGCCATGCGCCCGGGTTTGCGCCTGTTGCAGGCCCGCCGCTTCGTCCTGGACGTGGTCCGACCGCCGATAGCCAGATTTTTGCGATAAAGCCGGAAAAAATCTCAGGCGCCGGGAATAATTCGGCAAACCATTGCGTCAACGTTACGGCGCATGAAACCGTATGGAGAACAGTTTCGACGATCCCTTGTTCCTTAGGCGTTGAAATTTGGCTCTCATGGGCTTTGCCGCAGTGGGACAAACAGAACGAGAGAGGAACGCATAAGGTTACGTAGGCATCGGCTTGGCCGGGGAAGCGGCACGGTTCAACGTAGGAGGCGGTAGATTGGCTCCGCCTGCAGTACTTGTTGCATCAGCCTGGAATTGCGTAGCAGTCATGATCGACACTGAAGGCAGGCTCTTCAGCTGAGATCTGATCATGTTGTTACTGTTGTCTGCCAGACTCTCTTCGAGCTGATCCCGTCATGGGCTTGTTACATCAAACCTCGTTTGCGGCAGGATTGCCACAGGATCGGGCCCAACTGTTGCACCGAATCTGAATTCCCTTCGCATGGCCCAAGCTGTTATTAACCTCACAGTAGTAGAACATTGGTTGAAGTCAACCAATACGTGAGACATTCGGCTGCGCAGAAGGTGTGGCCCGGTTTGATCGGGCCGTCGTCAGCAAGTCCTGCCAGCCGGGTGGCGAGCCAACCGCCATAAGCCCAGCCTGACGAAGCAATCTGCGGGAACCAACAAAATGCGCATCGCTACAATCCACGCGCGCGACGACGATCCCCCGGCCGTTCGGCCGATGCACCGATAGTGCCCAGGACTTGCCGTGCCGCTCCTTTCGCAAGGAGCGATACGGCGGCATGCGGCCTCGACGAGCTGTGGAGCGTGCTTCGGACTTTGTCCGATGGCTTGGGTAGCAAGAACGGTCGCCAAGTCGACGCCCCTCTTCCCGGCTCTCCGACTGGGAAGCGAAGCCAAGACGGGGCCCTGCTCAGGGAGCTCCAAGGCAACCGAGCAACTAGCGGGGATCAAGCGACATGAATGACAGCGGCACGACCACGTCGCGGCGTGATTTTCTCACCGGCTTAGCCGGCGCATCCGTGGCCCTCGCCGGCGGCTTGGGAACCTCCGGAGCGCAGGCGGCCGGGCTGACGTTCGGCCCCGGAGCGCTCTCGGGGCTGCCGTGGAATTCCGGTTGTGGCATTACCGGCCTTGCCGACTTCGAGACTTATCGTGGCCGGCGAGCCGATACCTGCACCATCTGGTG
>JAPJRA010000019.1 GCA_030824835.1 Geminicoccaceae bacterium
CGACAGAGCCAAAGTTGGACGCCGATCGGGGGTCAAAGTTCCAAGCCGTTTGACATATTGCCCACGCCAAGCACGATTGCAGTGTGACCGGTGCCATTTCACTCCCCCATTGGGGCCTACCGATGGAGTTGACCCTGTTAGGCGGGACACGCGGCAGGCTGTGACATGACCCGGATGTACTTCCCGAGGGGAGCGGTATCCGAGCCGACCGTGCGGATGGACGTCGTTGTAGTCGTCCATCCAGGAGGGGATTGCGGCGAGGGCGGTTTTGGCGTTTGGGATCGGGTTCACGCGAACATGGTCTCGCTTGAACGTCTTCACGAAGGCCTCGGCGATGCCGTTGCTCTGCGGGCTATCGACCAGCGTGAAGCAGGGATCCAGGTTGAGCGCGAGAGCCATGTCGATGGTCTTTGCGGCTGCGTAGATCGACCCGGACGGCTTCCTTGCCACCTTCGCTCATCAGCTGCCTCCATCGGAACACGAGACTGGGAGAGAGCCAGTGGCGACGGGCAACATAGCTGATCGACATGCCGGGCTGCATCGTTTCGGCCACCACGGCGAGCTTTTGCTCCGTCGTGAAGCGCCGGCGATGGGCAACATCGGTGATCATTTCCACCTTCGAGAAGGTCTCAGACATAGGTCTATCCCTTGGTCTGTGCCTAGGGCCTCCCTCTAACGCCGATGTCCGGTCGAAACGGGGGGCACTTCAGCACACCAGCTTCGTGTAGATTCCTCAAGGCGAACGCAAGATAGGAATTGATACGGAGAGGCCGATATGCTACTATAGGTTGCTGAGTTGGTGAGGAGATATCACATGACGAGTGTTCGTGACACACAGCTAGGTACTTTAGCACTTGGCGCCCCGAGCCCTTCCGATCGCATGGCACTAGGACTGCGCCCCGAAGCCGAGACGGCCGCCCAATTGGGCATCAAGGTGCAGACGCTTCGAAAATGGGCCGTCCATCGGAAGGGGCCGCCCCGGGTCAAGGTTGGAAAGCGCGTCTTCTACCGGCCGGAGGCCGTCCAGGCGTGGCTGGCGGCGCAGGAGCAAGATCCAGCCGCAGCACGAGTGTCGTGACCCAGGTATTCGAGCTGGTGCTCACGCCGACACCTAACCGCCCCGGCCACTACGCGGCCCACCTGGGCGAACGCTGCATTCTGCGGGCATCCAGGCAACCGCTGTTCGATGGTGCCCGGGTGCTGGCGGGCGAGGGCGTGCCGCCGGACGCCCTCCTGAGCACCAGGCACGCCGGCAGCTCGATCCTGGCCACCCGCTCCACGGTGGGCGAGGCGTCCAGGTGGACGATCGAGGAAAGCGATGCGCGCGGTCTGCGGCGGCGGCCGTGGCGACCGCATCCTGATGCCGCCCGGACTGGGGGCGGGGCGGCCAAAAACGAGAGAGACGACCCGTCCGGCACCAATGAGCCCGCCCGCGATCAGCGCGTGCTGGCGGCCATCTCCGCCCCATCCCACGGCGCGGCTCCCGCCGCGTAACCAGCGTCAACGATCAAACTGAGGATCGGAACGACACTCGCGTCGCGAGTGCCGGGCCGTTGCGGATGTCCACATAATAGGAATAAATACAAGGAGATCAATGAGATGCACACGGAGCCTAATGCAAACGATCAAGCGCCGGGAGCCATTCCGCGTGGCGCTCTGGGCATGATCGAGACCGCAATTCATTCGTTCGATCGCGACCATGCGGCCGAGGGTGCGCTCTGCTACTTCATGGAGCACTCTGCCGCGGTCGGAGCCGGAGCGCGCGCAGTGCTGGACGCTCATGGGGGGCCGGAAGAGTTCTCGCGCAATGATCCACGCCTGGCGCCAAACTCAGGGCGCTATGCATTCGCGCAAATGTTGGTTTTTCCCTACCCTGAGGATGACGGTCTCGATCTGCCTTGCGTGATGGCTGCCGCCAAGCTCGAGCTATGCTTGCAGTCTAACGGCAGTGGGAAATCCAAGCGTTGCGGTAGAGATGAGCCCGGACCTAGCGCGATGGACGAGCGCAAAGCTGCCTCCGTCCTGGCCGCGCTCAACGAGCATGCGCAATTCCTGCGTTCCCTCGGAGTGCTGGCGCATGTTGAGGATGAAGGCTGGCGCGGGGGAACCGGCCAGAGCGATCCCGAGCGCGAGTTCTCTCGCCAGCTCACCCTGTATGCCTTCGCTCCCTTGTTTCACAAGTACGGCCGAGCAACCTGGGCGGCCTTTGAGGCGCTGCAAGAGCTTGTCAAATCGGCCGCCGTGCCTGACGGAGATGCTGCCATAGGCGGCCCGTTCGCCTTGCCGTCACTCGCCGGTGCGCTGCTGGACGCCATGGGCGGACGGGGCGGCACGCTCCCGGCCTGCCTTGCCAAGTCGCCCGACGAACTGGAGGCGCTGGCGGAGGAGTGGCGAGATGCCGGCTACGATATTGCGATGTTCGAAGCGACGGGCGATCGATGGTTGAGCCGCGTGCCGGAAGATATCGAGCCCCTGGTAGACGGTGCCATTTTTCGCGGCAAGCTGCATGCTTTCCTCGGCGGCGCCTCTACCGGCAAGAGCACTGCCCTACATGAACTGGCCGTTAAGCTCAGCATAGGCTTGTCGGCGGCCGCACCGCCCATGGTGTGGTGCGGCCTGACAATACGGCCGAACGACAAGCCGCGACGTGTCCATTTCTTTTCGGGTGAGGACACGCGCGACATTATCGGCAGGCGAGCGCGGGCTTTCGCTGGCGCCGGCGCAACATCAACTGCCGTATCGTTCCCGGAAGGGGGTGCGGATGGGCTCAGGCGGTATCTGCAGGGCCTCAAAGGCAAGAGGCGCGGCGATCCTGGCGTGCCTGACCTCATCGTGATCGACCCGGCCCTGACGTTCCTCGATGGATGCGAGAGCGATGCCGGCGACGTGGGCGCCGCGCTTGGCGAACTCGTGGAGATTGCCGCCGGAACCGAAGCCGCCGTCGTCGTGGCTCACCACCTGCAAAAGAACGCCAATCCCCGCTCCATGCGGGATCTGCGCGCGATGGTACGTGGCTCCCAGGTATGGATCGATCGGCCGCGTATCGTACTTGGCTTTCTGAGAACCCGAGACGCGACGCAACTCGGTGTGGTCAAGAGCAACATCCCGGGCGTCGAGGAGTTCGTAGTGCTGGCGACGCTCACCCGCGATCCGACAACGCTCATGCATATGCCTGCGGAGCCCAGGTCCGCCAAGGGAACTGCATCGACCATCCCGGCTCGGGCCGTCGCGCCCAGCGCGGGCGATCTGGACGAGCCGATCATGGCCGCTCTGCGGCGGCTGATCGGGGAGGGCAAGCGCGTGACGCTCACTGGCAAGAATGATGGGTTCCGCATTCACGCGCCGGCCGAGGTGGCAGGTGTTGCGCGCGACACGGTGCTGGCGTGCCTGCGGGGTCTTATCGAGGTTGGCCGAATTGCGCGAGCCGAAGACGGTGCGCTGCGTCCAGCCGAGGGCCACGACGGGACGGCGCTGGCCGCCGAGTGACGAATGCGTCTCGCCGGCACGGCGCTCCGCCCGGCGCGACCGAACGCCGAGCACGTCCCCACCTTTGAATGACGTCCAGCGGGCTCGGTGGTTACGCCAGCTCCGCGACTTGCCGCAACGTAGTAATCGAGCACCCAGGCGGACCCGCAGAATTGCTGGTTGCGGCAGTCGCGGATGGCGCCGCGACTATACCGCGACATGAAGCATCCGGCACCGCGACTGGCATGCTTGCCGAAATTACTATTAAGTCTTGAATTTAGGACGAATATCGTGTACTGGATTGTAAGTATTGTTCAAGTCACAGCGTCGCGGAACGCCTCCCTATAGGAGAGGGGTAGAAGCTACCGCTTCCGCGCCTTCATCGGCGCACAGCAGTAGCATCTCCCCTCCCTGAATAGGGCCGACCGGGCAGGGATAGGGGGAAGGCCTTAGAAAAGAGAAGAAAGATTGAGAGTTAGGGATGATCCGCACCGTCCCGCTGGACGACCACCATCAAGGAGCCATGCTGATGAGCTACGGAATGATCGCCAACGCCGAGGGGCTGTTCCCCGGCTTCCGCTTCGTGGTCTGGCCGCTGGCCGGGCAAGATTGGCTGGACGCGATGACCGCACACGAGACCGCGCATCCCGACGACTTCGGGCCGTGCCTGGTGCTGGAACGCGAGCCGAAGTTGCGCGCCTCGCGCCGCCCGCATTCGGCGCGCCGCAAGAGCCGCTGATCAGGGACGTCGGCCGCACCTCCACGTGTGCGGCCGGCAGGCGAACCATCTGACCGCGGCGCTGGCCGCAAGGGAAGGGGCCGCCGACCGGTCTCTTCGATCCTCCCCGAAAGACAGGGCCGCCGAGGGCGCGGATGCCGCCCGAGCTTCCCGGCCCCGATCATCTCCAGCCCCACCTGGACGCAATCCCGCTCGATCGGGTGCGCGGCTCCACCCAACAGGAGAACCACGATGGCCATGCAGAAAGGTTTGATCCGCCGCGCCCGTGACGGGCGCATCGCCGGCACCGAAGGTCTGTCGGACATGCAGGCCGCTTTCGTCGAGGCCTACATCGCGAATGGCGGCCAGCAGACCGAGGCCGCACGCGCGGCCGGCTACAGCCAGCCCGACCTGCGGGCCTACGAACTGATGCGCCATGAGCGCGTCCAGGCGGCGATATCGGCAGCGCTGCGGCCGAGGTTGGGGAAGATCGGGCACTTGGCCGCGACGCTGATCGACCGCGAGCTACAAACGGCGTTGGACAACCCCGACGACAAAGCGGCTCAGATACCCATCGGCACCTTGCAAAAGCTGCTGGCGAGCGTCGCTGACAAGCTGCTGCCGCCCGCGGCAACTGAGAATGAAGGCCGTGATCCCACGCCGCGGCCCTCGATCGCTGACATGGAAGCCGAGCTTGCCGAGTTGAAGCGCCTTCAGTCAGATGCGGCGTTGATCTTTGATGCTGATCCAGCGGATTGAGCCTCTGGCGCCGATTGCCTGGACGGGGCACGCGCGCGGCGTGACCTTGCGGGGCGGGAGGGGCCAGAAAACGCGGCGGCGCTGCTGCGGCCATCACTCTGGTCCGACTGGTCGATCGGCCTTCTGACGGCCCCCGCCCCCGCTGGACGGGTAGGCGCGAAACGCCCGGCGGTGTCCCGGCGGCCCATCGCGATAGTACTCGCTACACGAGTGGGGCCACGCAATGGTATAGGCCGGAGGGGCCGGATACTCGCTGGGCGAGTGGTCCTAGTCAGACCGCGCGACCGCCGATAGTCCCGAAATTTGACCAACTGGCGGTGCATCGTCGAGCGCCAGGACCGGTCGGACCAATCCGCCTGGATAGGTCGCAGCAACTGACGCGCCCGGCTCCGGACCCTTTACCCCTCTGAGACGGCCACCGACGCGTTTGGTAGGATTGGGCGGATCGGTGTCGTTCTCCGCAGGGTTGGGTAGTTTAAGCGTACAGATCACAAGGGTTGGATGGGTGTATGTGCCATTTTGGTAACACTTGTCAGTAATCGGTAAAGCGTTGTGTGACATGCAATTGTTGAGGAAATTGTACCGGAAGGCGACTTTGAAGATGTAACGGGTGCGTGTACCTGCGCCATATCGAAATAAGGCGCAGAGGGTCTGTGATACACACTGTAGATGCCACCGAAATTATCATTGCTATCATCTCAACTTGGCCGACGACCTGCAAGTTCGAGGTCTCAACGCACCTCGTTGTGCTCGCCGCGATCGCCGCGTGGTTGTGGGGCGGGCGAAAGTGATTGGGTCGGGCGGTCCGCCGGTCAAGAGGGTTGCGCCGCTCTCTTGTGCTGCGCCAGCCGGCAGCTAGCGATCGCAAGAACTGCGTGGCGGGGCGAAGCGTTCAATCCAGCGCCTAGCGGCCCTGCGCGACCGCCGCGAGGCGCACCCACGCACCTTGCGGCGGTCGTTCCCGCCAAGCGCTTGAAGGCGAGCATCATTCCAACTCGCGCTCAGGTCATGATGCATTTCATCGCCTGGCCGGCATCGATGCAGCGGCGGGGTCATCAATCAGCTGGCATGCGATCGCCGGCACCGGCGGCATGGAGGGTTGACGCCACGTCGAACTCGGCTCAATCATGAGTGCTTGATCAAAGCACTTCTTAGTGCTGCAATATCTGCCTTTAAGATATCACTTACAGTGAGAAATATGCATGCGGTACGCAATATTAGCCCTAGGATTGATAGCATATATTGAGGTGTCGCCGGTCGGTGTTCAAAGTAGTTTAAACGGATACTCCTGTACAGAAGATTGCTCCGGTCATGAGGTCGGCTATAATTGGGCCGAACAAAACGATATAACCGATGAAAGTGATTGCAGCGGATACTCAAATTCTTTCATTGAAGGATGTTATGCTTACGTCGAAGAGGAAAGTGGCTCCTCTGGGTCTGACGACGGCTCTGATGATGAGAGCGAGGACGGTGAGGAGTAGCGGGACGCCCTCGTTGCAGGCTGCCCGGACGCCGCTGGCCGCCGATCTCGAGCTGGCGATACCGTCCCGGGCAGTCTGGTCCGTCCGCCGTCGGCATGTGGCCAGCGCGGCAAATTGGAGCGCGCTATCCCGGGCGGGCGCTCTGGCGCTGGCCCCAAGGCGGATGGGATGGTGCCAGGAGTAGCGCGGGCCACTCGCGGCCCCACCGATCGGCGGGCTACGGTCGTGCGCGGCCAGTGCCTGCGGCAGCTTCATGCGATCGACGCCGCTTCTTTGCCAGCATCTGCCTCATCCGTACCTCGGCACTGACCTTCAGCGCAGATGGGTCGGCCCCCACTGCCTTCAACGCATCTTCGATGGTCACAGCAGTGGCCACGGCCGACGGCGCCTTGACGCCTTCGGGTGGCTTCGACGCAGGCACGGGCGCGCCGAGGCAGGCGTCAACATCCTCTGGCCGGAAGCGAGAATGGCCGCCGGGAAGTCTGTACGCCCGCAGCGCACCGGCTGCCACCCAGCGCTCGATAGTCCGGGGTGTCACGCCGAGGCGCTTCGCGACTTCGGCTTTGGTCATGAGCATACGCACGGTCCCTTGGTCGATTGGTGCTGGTATCGCTGCAACGTGTTGTGGCTGTGGTTGCTCGATGGGTGGAGCAGCGCTTGGAGGGGGCACTCCCTGCGGTTTCGTCGGCGGGCGCCAATAGGTCGGCTCGCCGAGCCGATGGAGACCCTTGCGCACTCGCCGCAGGAACAACTTGTGCCGGAGCCAGTCGTTGGCGTTTTTTCGCTCTGCCGGCGTGGCCTTTGCCCATATCGCCAACGCTTCCTCGGCCGTGATGATCCGCGGCTCGTATGGCGTGTCGCTCTTACATTGGCCCCGCCTTCGGCCCGGAAGCAACTTCACCTTGGCAGGCGTTGGCTTGGGCTTGGCAAGGTAGGCGTCAACATCCTCGGGTCGGAATACCCAGCGCCCGGCCGGCGTGCGGTATGCCGGTATTTTGCCGGCATCCACCCACCGCAGGAGCTTGTGAATTGTGACGCCTAAGCGCTTGGCAGCCTGGCTACGGGCAATCAGCATTCGCACCACCTATTGCGACGATGTCGTCAATGTCGGGCGATTTATTCCAACACAGGATATCGCACAACAATCAAAACTGCCCGTGTGGTTTGTTTGTCGGGAGTGTTGTGTTTACCGTTACGACAATCAATACAAGGCTATGTTAGGGTAGTGGAAAATAATATTTGACGCCAGTTAGAATTGCGTTAATTTTGCTGATCCTAAGCGCCCGCCGGTGTGCGGCTAACACTCCGGCGGGCTGGCCCACACAGCAGAGGATGCTGCTATGCATGCCACGATCGAGAATACAGTGCGTACGGGCGCAGAGCGAGTGTTGCGCGACCTCGCGGCCAACATTCGGGTGCAGGATGCCCTAGAGGCCGCGGCAGCGGGTGGCGATGCCACCGCGGCCCGGAAGGAGCGCAAGCTAGCCGCCGCACGCCACGCGATCGAGGCGCGCCTGCTGGCCAAGGCGCCCAGCTCGCCCAGCACCGCAGTAGCGGTGGCCATCGTCAACGCGGCGCAAATGGATCGCTACCTCACGAGCGACGACTGCGAAGCGACCGCCGAACCCAAAGGTGTCGCCCCGGCGCTCTGGGCGCTCATCCGCAGCGCCGTCGAGCCCGTCATTCGAGCCGGTTCGCCTGAACTGGAGCAGATTGTGGATTGGTATTTGCCCGCGGTGTGACCGCTCAAGCACCCGATAACGCGAAAGGGGCGCCGCAAGGCGCCCCAATGCATTGCAGACAACGGCGGCCGGTGCCCTACGCCGTCTCGCGCCGGATCGGCACCACCTTGGATGTCTCGCCCTGGACGAGGGCCATGACATGCTCCGCCCAGCGGTCCATGGCTTGGCGCTTCTCCACGGCATAGGTCGCCCGGTTGTAGACGCCCGCGACGCCCGCCTTGTGGCCGCTGATGTGGTTGACGACGGCCTCTATCACGTGCGGCTGGACGCCGAGCTCCGCCATGCCGGTGACGGCCGTGCGCCGAAGATCGTGCAGCACCCAGGGCCGTGGCCTGTCGTCCGGACGGGGCGCCTCCGCCGCTTCCAGCGGTCGGCCAATCCGGTCCGCGGCCTTCTGACGTGCGATGCGACTGTCCAGGCGACCCTTGCAGCGCGACCATGCAGCAAAAGGCCCATCGCCTTCGCCGAACAGTAAATCTCGTCCCTCGCGCCGCTCCACAGCTGCAAGGATCGCCAGCGCCGCATCGGATAGCGGGACATCATGCGGCCGACCATTCTTCGTTCTGGCGCCCGGCAGCGACCAGAGAGCGCGCTCAAAGTTTAGCTCCGACCACGCCATGCCAGCCACTTCCTCGCGGCGCTGGCCAGTCAGCATCAGAAGGCGCACGACGCGGCCATGGTTGTTCTCGGCGCACGCCCACCAGATCGCGCGCAACTCGTCCGCCGTAAGCACGCGCTCGCGGGGCTTCTCCTCGCGCTTGTTCGTCCCGGTGACGGGGTTGATTTCCAGCCAGCCCTCGCTGATCGACCATCGGAACAGGGCCGATAGCTGGGCTCGCGCCCTGTTGGCCGCCACCGGCCCGCTCACCTGGGCGATCTCCGAAAGACGCGCCGCGACCTGACCACGCGTGATCCCGGCCAGAGGCAGGGCATGTAGCGTCGCCCAGTGCGTTTCGAGCGCCCGCCGCGTCTCGACCTGGGTGCGAACCTTCTGCTCGGGCACGCGGTCGGCAACGTAGCGAGCGACGGCCCGGCCAAGGGTCACAGCCGTTCGATCCACGGCCTTGGCGGCCAGCGGATCACTGCCCTTGATCACGTCACCCTTACGAGCGCGGGCGATCTCGCGTGCCGCGGTGAGCGACAGGGTAGGGAAGTCGCCGATGGTCATACGCCGCTCGCGACCCTGGGCGGTGTAGCGTAGCACGAAGGCGCGATGGCCGCCGGCCGTGATCCGCACGCCGAGCCCGCGCTCCTGCGTGTCCCACTCGACCCGGTTCCCGCTAGCTGGCGGGTCCATGGCGCGGATGAACTGCGGCGACAGATTGCGTGGCATCGATCGATCTCGTGTCCGTCCTGTGTCCGTCATTGACGGACACCGATGGGTCGTGTCCGTACATCATCGGCAACCATTAGAGAGAGGGGCTTGATAAAAAGTCAACAAGAACAGGTGTTTCGTCAATCGCTGGCAACGGACACGAATGCGCGCAAGCGGTCGCTCGCAGTCTGGGGGACTGGGGGTCCCGGGTTCAAATCCCGGCGCTCCGACCAATCAAATCAGCGGGTTATCTCGCTTTCGTCCTATCCGCCGCTTCCCAGATTTCGAATTGGGAAGCAGCGTGGACGATTCTTGCTCAAGACAGGGCAGCGTCAGGCCTAAGCCGACAGCGCGGCCACTACCGCCCTACGCCCGGCATCCGCACCGCGTCCCCGATCCGGTTGCCGCAGCGCTGGCAGCACAGCCTCGCCTCGACCTCGACTAGGCGCTGATGCTCGGATTCACCGTTGATGGGCTGCGACAGCCAGATCGAGGTGCTGTGACGGCAGGCACCGCAGATAGGCATCAGCTCGGATGACGGTGTAGATTGCCGGGCCGCAGGACAAACTGTGATCCGAGCACATGCGTAGTTGGCCCACTCGTCTCGTGAGGCAATCCGGCGCAGCGCCACCATCCGATGGCATCGCCTCTGGTCGGGGCGTGCGTCGCGGCCTAGAGCAGACCCGAAGGCAGTGATATTCGCCTCAGGGGGCATACGATGGCATATTTGACCGTGACCACTCAAGCTGATGTCGTCGATCCGGGTGATGGCCAGCTCAGCCTGCGTGAGGCGGTGGCGCAGGCCAACGCGACCGCCAGCGCCGATTATATCAAGTTCGTGCTGACGCTGGAGGGGCAGACGCTGGTGCTCACGGGAGGTGAACTGGTGGTCTCCCAGGACCTCACGATCGACGGCGACCGCAACCACGACGGCAATACCGTGACCCTCGACGGGAACGCTAGCGGGCGAATCATCAGCATTGTCGGCAGCAGTACGGATGTGAATCTGCGAAACCTCACTCTTGCTAACGGATACTCCGGCGTTGCGGCGGCCAATGGTGGGGCAATTCTGCTTGACGGAGGCGCCCTGACGACGGTCGGCACCACAATTCGTGACTCAGGTGCTGGCTATGGCAGCGAAGGCGGCGCGATCTATGCAGCCAAGGGTAGCAAGATTAGTATAATCGGCAGTTCGATTACCGGAAATAGTGCGGATCACGGAGGCGGCGCCATCAGCGCAGCGCAAAATGTCAGTCTGGATATCCGAGATAGCGATATTTCTCATAATAGGTCTTTCTATAGCGGAAGTCCTGGGTTGCAAATGGACGCTGGAAGTCTATTAAATTTAGAGAACAGCAATGTATCAGTAAATATATCTACCTATTACTGCCATGGAGGAGGAGTATATTTGAATGGAGCCGTGGCACAGATCAGCAGAAGTACTATTTCTTTTAATTACACGTCAGGAGGTGGTGGCATAGTTGTATCTAATGGCCATATAAGTATATCTAATAGTACTATTGCCAATAACAACACTGGTGATCCAGATAGCGATACACATGGCGGTGGACTGATATTATATAGAAGTACAACGAACATTGTAAATTCTACTATCGCATTTAATGGGGCATTCGCTCAATATGCTAAGTCATCTGGCGGCGGCATATTTTTAGATCCGAGCAGTCAAATGGCGATCTCTAATTCGATTGTTATTGGCAACATTGCTAGGATTTACCCTGTTGGCTCTGGAACAGATCCTGATATCGAAGGGACTATTACCTTTAGCAACGGCCACAATATTTTCGGAAGCGACGTGAAGGGCAATGCTCCGGGCGACCGCGAGAAGGTAGCGACCAATTTAGTCTTGGCAGGTCCGCTCACGTCGACCGGTATCGTGCCGCTCAAGAACAACGTCACCAACCCCGCCCTCTCCGCCGCCGACCCGATCTCAGCCAGCAGCTTCGGCCAGCTTGGCACCACCAAGCGCCCGCTGCCCGCCGGCAGCTTGCCCGACATCGGATCGATAGAGATCGAGCAGCGGCTTTCCACGAGCCCCACCGTCAACAACGACGTGCTGGCTGGCAGCAGCGCCGCCAACAACCTGTCGGCTCTGGCCGGCAACGATCTGCTCAAGGGGCAGGGCGGCAACGACACCCTGAACGGCAACGACGGCAGTGACGTGTTGGACGGCGGCCTTGGCAACGACAAGCTCAACGGTGGCGCCGGCATGGACATCGCGACCTTCGCCGGCAGCACGGCGGTCGTGGTCGACCTCACGGCCAAACCGGCCACCGCCAGGCGCGGCGGCGAGATCGACCAGCTTTCCTCCATCGAAGGTATCATCGGCTCGGACAAGGCCGACACGTTCAAGGGTGACGGCCAGAACAACGAGTTCCAGAGCGGCCTCGGCAAGGATGTCGCCACCGGCGGCGCCGGCCGCGACCTCTACGCGTTCCGCACTGTCCAGGAGAGCCCGCCGGGAAGCGGCCGCGACGTCATCAAGGACTTCGTACCCGGCCAGGACGTGATCGACGTCGCCAACATCGACGCCGACGAGACCATCCCCGGCCAGCAGAGCTTCCGCTGGGTCGGCAAGGCCACGCTGACCGGGGCGGCGCAGCTCGGCTACTACGTCGCAGGCGGCAACACGATCGTTCGTGCCAGCACCACCGACGCCGACGCCGCGGCCGAAGTGGAAATCCAGCTCAGCGGCGTGAAGGTACTGACGCCGGCTGACTTCCGATTCTGACGGGCACGCCATTCAATTGACGCAGGATGTGGTTCCCGCGCATGGTGCTGCCTCGCACTGTAAAACAGCGGAGGCAGCATGGCGCGTCTTGGGGCGCTCTCTGGACGTGGCGAGATCCTGATCGGTGGCGTTCACGGAGGACAGGTCAGCTACGCGATCGACGAGTGCCACCATGGCGGCGTCGATGATCGCCACGGCCGGATCACGGGCGACGACGCGCTGCTCCGCGCGATCTGGGATCGCGCTGCCGACATACAGCTGCACTGCCCTGCCGGCTGCTTCGCGATCCATATGGGCAGCTACGTCGTGGGCCGGGGCTCGGCCGTGGTGACTGTAGGTGGACCACAATCAGCTGCCACTGCCGTGTTGGCTGCGGCGTAGACGCTGACGGCTCGTACTTCTCAACAGCGGGCTATTGCGCTGGTGCAGCCGGCTGCGCTGGCGAGCTGGGGGCAACTGGCGCCACAGCAGGCGGTGGCGCGGACGCGGCTGGCGGAGCTGCAGGTGCTGGAATAGTTGCTGCCGGGGGCGGGGCAGAGCCACCGAACCACCCGAGCGAATATCCTCCGATCACCAGCACGACGATCACGGCAACGACGATGTAGATGGTACGTCGGTCCATTTTTGGCCCCCAATTCTTCTACGGACAGATTTTACACCACCGCAGGCGGCAAGCCATATGCAACTTGCCACCAAACCCAGTCACAAGCGCTCTTGTTCATGTTTTGTGCCCATGGCAGCTTCCAGCCGTGAACCCACGTACCTGCAAAAAGCTGACGTTCACCATCGCCTTTGCGCTTGGCCGGTGCCGGAGCTGGCTGGGCGATATGCTCAGGCCGCAACCCGGCGATGAGGCTGTCAGCTTGCGTATAGGCCGCTCGACTGCATGGCATCGCCAATATCGATCGGCATGCGCCCGATCTTATCCAGGACGGCCGTCGTGGTAGGAGCGGGCTCATCGTGAGACGCAGAACTCACCGCTTGCTCGACCTTCGGCCGATCCTGGCTCATGCCGAATCGGGCCTCGTCGGCAGCCAACCCGCGCTCCCCTTCTGGCCGGCGCGCGATCAGATCCTGCATCTGTTTCCATTTCCAGCGGACATACCCGTTCTCAAAGGCCGCGGTGGCCATCAGGGCGACGCGGGTATCATCGTAAGCGATCTGTCCGACGATGAGCCTTCGCTTAAACTTCAAGATGACGAGGTCGGGCGGCTCGCGGAGACCGTAGACTCGCGTGCGAAGGCGTGCCGCTTCGCGCTCGTGCTTGCCGGCCAGGACCATGGCCCAGCCGCGGTGCCAAGCCGACCGGATGTCCATTCTGGCACCGCGCGGGATCGGTCCTAGCGCTGGTAGCGGGCGCGTTACCTTCCGGGTGGCGAAGTCGATCGATCGGGCGCTCATGCTGCCTCTCCCGTGCCAGCTAGCTGCCGCAGAGTGCCGCGCATGTTGCGCAGTGCCAGAAGATCCTGACTCTTGGCGTCCCGGTCGGGGCACGGACCCTGAAGCTCCATCGCCAGTGCGAGCTGCGCAGCCACACCGGCCAGTGTCACGGCGGGCGTCTTAGCGATCAGCCTCTGCAACTTGTGCGCATGCTGACCGTCAGGCATGTCCTTGAGGTTGGTCCCACCGCGTCCGGGGCCGTTGCAATAGTCGAGCACCGCGCGCCACTCGGGCGCCCCAGGCGACGTGCCGGTCGACCGAGGCAGCCGCGAGCGGTGCTGGAGCGGCAAGGATACCCGCAGCGCTGGCACAGATGACCCGACCAAGCAGGTCGCGACGGTTCGTGGCGGTCATGCCAAGGCTCTTCCAGCCAACGTCTGGAGCGCGGCCTCCGCACTGCGCAGTGTCTGCTCCTCGCTGTCGCCCATGCCCTCCTCGAAGCCGACGATCGCCAGCCTGATTTGGGCAGCGATCCCGGCCGGCGTGGTGGCCGGCGTTGCCGCGATGCGCTCTCCCAGCGCCCAGATCCGATCGGTCAGGGTATCGATCGAGGCATCGGCGTCGTCGCCCCAGGAGGTACCGGGTGCCCGAGCCTGCGCCCGGAGAACGGCGGCCTCCCGCTCCCAGGCGAGGTGCGGATCGGTCTCAGCGGCGGTTAGCGAAGGTGCGCTGCCGAGTATGTCGGTGGCCACAATGGTGCCCACCAGGGCACGGCGGGCGGGCTGGTCGGTGGGCGTGTTCAAGGCTACGGTGGTCTGAGCCATCGTTGCTGTCTCCAAATTGTGAAGGTTAGGGCAGGCCCGACGGGTCGGCGCAGTGCGCCGGGCGGCAAAACTCAGGCTGCGACGCACCAACAGCGGCGGCGGGCGTTATGCTCGAAGCGGGCCTGGATCGGTGCCGGTCTGGGCATGGTGATGATCGCTGCGACCTCGGCGCGGACCCGTGCCACCATCTCATCGCCGCTCTTGATCAGCAATCTCACCGCTGCCCACGCTTGCCGCATGGTCTCGGCAAGATACGCCCGTGCGGAGCCTGCGAAGTGCTGGCAGCGTATTTGGCGCTCATCCACGCCTTGGTCAGAATCCGGGAGAGGTTAGGGCGAGTGGACATCGGCCTTGATCCGCCTATTCTGTTTTTAAGCGTCTCTGTCTATAATCAAAAGGTAATGATCAATTAATCGGTATTTCGTAATGGCTTGCGTTTTTCGACAGTAATGACATTAGCACGGTATGAAATCTGCACAGTGCAGGGCGGCCCGCGGGCTGCTGAATTGAAATCGGGCTGACCTTGCCGAGGAGGCCGTGGTCAGTATGGTCACCGTTCGCAATTTTGAGAATGAGAGATCTACGCCGCAGAGAGCATCACTCGAGGTAATGCGGCGCGCGTTTGAAGAGGCGGGAGTAGCTTTCATCGCCGAGAAATGGAGGCGGGCCGGGCGTCAGGCTGAAGCGGGTGTCAAAGCCCAGTCAAAGCTAGGTCAGCCGTGGCCCGGGTACGGCAAGTGATGTTGTTCTTCGGAGGCTATGACGCGTGCACATCAGGTGTTTCTGTGCGAGCGTGACCGCATTCCAATCTGCCGCAGCGACTGGAGCAGGCAATGGCACTGGAACGGTTTGGCGGGGTAGGGGGAATCATTCGCAAGGCGGTGCCTTTCGTCCTTACCTACTTTTTCGGCAAGAAGATGGGGGAGCGGGATACACGGCAGCAGGCCGAGGGCGAGATCAACGAACAACGCGAGCGGGCCGACAAGGCCGCACAGGACGTTCGCGACGACCTCTCGAAAAAGCCCACCGGTGATTACATCCGCGGCAAGGACATCTGAGCGATGAAGATACGGTTCGTCATGGCCGGCGCCCTGGCTGTGGTGCTCGCGGGCTGCGGCTCCGAAGAGAAGGTCTGCGACTTCAGCAAGGTCGTGACAACGCCGTCCTACGACCAGTCGTTTCGTGACAAGCTGGCGCAGGACGTCGACCACATCTGCGGCAACCCCGACAGGGGTATGGCCGCCGAATATGCGACGGCCTGCAAGTTCATCCAGGATAGCCTAGAGCTGCGCGCCAAGATCGCTTCGCTGAAATGACGCCGATGCCACGCAAAGGGAATGGCACCAAGCTTCGGCCGACACGTTCACGATAGATTATCGCCGGCCCCGCTCTACGACCGGCTTACAGCTTCCCAAGCTGTCGATCGGATGCCTACAGACGGCACGCTGCGCCGGTCGCCGATGCGAACCGTTGGCGGTATGGTCCGGGGCGAAGACCGGATGATGCAGTATGCAGGCCAGCACCTCCGTACGGCCCTGGCCTAGCTCCTGCTCGACGACGGCACGCCCGCCCAACTGCTCGAGGTCGACGACAGCTGGTGGAGGTTCGATGCGCAGGGCCGGACCGTCCGGGGCCACATGGAGGCGATGCGGAAGGCGATGAACGCCGCATCCGACTATGCAGGCTGGCGGTACCGGGGAGCGCGGTATCAATGGTATTAGGCGGCAGCTGGCACGACGGCGGCTAGAAAGCGACTGGCGCTGGACGGCGACGCCGGTGGAGATCACCGCCATCGTGCACGCGATCTGGCCCAAGATCGCGGGACGGCCGGTGCAGTTGCCGGCTGCTGGTTGCGCATCGGCCGGGCATCGCTGTCACCTTTCCCGGGCGGCCAGCATCGATCGCCGCCAGCACCCGGCTACAGCAGATCCGTCTAATAGCTCTGCCCGGACTTCCAGCCCAGCGCACCCTATCAGCGCATGGCAACCGAGAAATCCGAATCACGTCCCGGCACCGCTGTGAATCGAGGATACGTTCCCATCAGCACGAAACTGCTCCAGCGGCCCCAGTCGGTGACGGGTTTGGCCCAGAGCGCCCATCAAGACCATCGTTCGACGAATCTGCAGCCGATCATCGCGGTGGTGAGATGGAAGACGG
>JAPJRA010000662.1 GCA_030824835.1 Geminicoccaceae bacterium
TCCAGGATCTGATCAATCATACGGTCGATTTCGCCGCCAGCGATGCGGCCATGACCGACGAGCAGATCGCTCAGGTCAAGGGCGGCGTCGTGCTGCTGCCGATGACCGCAGGCGAGATCGTGCTGGCCTACAACCTGCCCGGCGTGAGCGAGCTCAAGCTGCCTCGTGACGTCTATCCCGAGATCTTCCTGGGTAAGGTCAGCAGCTGGAACGATCCGCGCATCGCTGCCGCCAACCCTGGCGTCGACCTGCCGGATACCAAGATCACCGTCGTGCGCCGGTCGGACAGCAGCGGCACCAACTTCGTCTTCACCAAGCACCTGAGCGCCGTCAGCGAGGCCTTCAAGAACGGCCCCGGCTTCGGCACCACCGTGCAGTGGCCCGACTCGGCCAACATCATCGCGGCGCCGAAGAATGACGGCGTGACCGCGACCATCAAGCAGACGCCAGGTGCGATCGGCTATATCGAGTACGGCTACGCCAAGCTCAGCAAGGCCCCGATCGCCCTCCTGCAGAACGCGGCCGGCGAGTATGTCGCCGCCGGTGGCGAGGGCGGTCCCGTCGCCCTGGCCGGCGCGAAGTTCCCCAGCGACATTGATTTGCGGGCCTGGATCGACGACCCGCAGGAGCCGGGCGCCTATCCGATCGCCACCTTCACCTGGATGCTGTTCTACAAGGAGCAGGATGCGACGAAGGCAGAGGCTCTGCGCCAGATGGTCGAGTACGGGCTGACCGAGGGCCAGAAGATCGCCGACAGCATGGGCTACATTCCGCTGCCCCAGGCGGTCATCGAGAAGGTCCGGGCGGCCTCTGCTGCCGTCATGTGACATCGACCGGTGGCCTCACGGGACTGCTCGTGGGGCCGGCACGGCGGCGGCTTGGGGTCATTCCCTCGATCGCCGCCGTTGCCGTGCCGGGAACCGACCACTTTACCACCCACCGGGATCAATTCATGGCCGCCCAGAGCCCTCTCGCCGATGCCAGGCCGTCGACATCGGTCTCGCAGCCCCCGTCGGCACTCGACATCGCCGTCGACCGCGGCTTTACGGGACTGACGGTCGCCGCCGCCGCTGCCCTTCTGCTGCTGGTGGTCTACATCCTCTACGAGATCGCGGGCCAGGCGCTGCCGGCTATCGGCAAGTACGGCATAGGCTTCCTGTACGGCACCAACTGGGACGTGCAGAAGGAATCGTTTGGGATCCTGCCAGGCATCTGGGGTACGCTCTACAGCTCGCTGCTGGCGCTGCTGATCGGCGGCTTCTTCGGCATCACCGTCGCCATCTTCCTGACCCAGGACTTCCTCCATGCCGGGCTGTCGGCTGTCTTCCGCACGGTGATCGACATGCTGGCGGCCATCCCGAGCGTAGTCTTCGGCCTTTGGGGCATCTTCGTCGTCATCCCGGCCATTCGCCCGCTGGCCAACTGGCTGCATGAGTATCTGGGCTGGATCCCCTTCTTCGGCACCTCGCTGAGCGGCCCCGGCCTGCTGCCAGCCGCGCTGGTCCTGGCGATCATGATCCTGCCCACGGTAGCCGCAATTTCGCAGGATGCGCTCCGGCAGGTGCCCTACAAGACCAAGGAGGCCGCCTACGGCATGGGTGCCACGAAGTGGGAGGCGATCCTGCGCGTGATGGTGCCGACGGCGGCCGGCGGTATCTTCAGCGCCCTGGTGCTGGGCTTCGGCCGTGCACTCGGTGAGACGATGGCCTTAGCCATGCTGATCGGCAACGCCAACCAGATCAGCCTCTCGCTGTTCTCGCCGGCCAATACGTTGGCCTCGCTGCTCGCCTCCAACTTCCCCGAGGCGGGCGCCGTCGAGCGCACCGCCCTGATGTACGCAGCCCTGGTGCTGCTGGCGATCACGCTGATCGTCAACATGCTCGGCAACATGATCCTTGCGGCAACTTCCAGGCAGGTGAAGCGCTAGCCATGGCCCAATCGACTCTGGCCTCCCTTCGATCCGCGGCACCGAGCCTTAGCCGGTCGATGACCGAGCCGCGCTCGGTGCGCAACGCGCTGCTGACCGGCGGCGCCTGGGCCATGGCCCTGATCGCCGCCGTGCCGCTGGTCTCGGTGCTCTACATGCTCATCATGAAGGGAGGCAGCCGGCTGGGTCTAGAGCTGTTCACCGAGCTGCCTCCGGCCGGCTTCGAGCTCGACGGGGGCTTCGGCAACGCCATCATGGGCACGCTGGTGATGGTCGGCCTCGCCTGCCTGATCGCCATCCCGCTGGGCCTCATGGCCGCCGTCTACCTGGCCGAGACCGGCCCCACCACCAAGCTGGCCGCAGCGGCCCGGTTCCTGGCCAAGGTCCTCACCGGCTTCCCGTCGATCCTGGCCGGTGTGTTCATCTACGCCGCCATCGTGCTGTTGATGGGGACCTACTCCGCCCTTGCCGGCGGCGTGGCGCTTGCGGTGCTGATGCTGCCCACGGTGATCCTCACCGCCGAGGAGGCGATGCGGATGGTGCCGCAGCGGATGAAGGATGCGGCCATCGGGATGGGCTGCACCCGCACCCAGGTGATCGCCAAGGTGACGGTGCCGACGGCCCTGCCCAGCATCCTCACCGGTATCATCCTGGCGGTGGCACGTGTCGCCGGCGAGTCGGCGCCGCTGCTGTTCACGGCACTGTTCAGCAATTACTGGCTGAGTTCGCTGAGCGAGCCTACCGCATCCCTGTCGATCCTGATCTACAACTTCTCCAGCATGCCGTTCGACAACCAGATAGAGCTCGCCTGGGCAGCCTCCCTGGTGCTCGTGCTGATCGTGCTGCTGTTCAACATCCTGAGCCGCCTGATCGGGCGCCCCAAAGTCTAGCCAGGAAAGGCCAAACAGATGAACGCGATGTCGACGGCTGCCGCCAGCGTCGCCCCTCCCCGCCGCGGCGCCGCCGCGGCGGCTGCGGTCCAGGAACAAGTGAACGCCATGGACTGCCGCATCGAGAAGCTGTTCTACGGCGACTTCCTGGCCGTCCGGGACAGTCATG
>JAPJRA010000663.1 GCA_030824835.1 Geminicoccaceae bacterium
GCAGGAGCTCGGCCACCTCGCCGACGCGGCGCTTGACCTCGGCCGATGCGACCTTGGCCTCGCGCAACGGATAGGCAAGGTTCTCGCGCACGCTCAGGTGCGGATAGAGGGCGAAGGTCTGGAAGATCATCGCGATCCCCCGACCCTGCACCGGTGCCGTCGTCAGGTCGCGCCCTGCGAACTCGATCTTGCCGGCCTCGAGCTGTTCGAGGCCGGAAATCGCCCGCAAGGTCGTCGTCTTGCCGGCAGCGCTGGGGCCGAGCAGGCAATAGAACTCGCCCGCGCGCACGTCGAGCGACAGTCCATCCAGCGCCGTGATGCGCCCATAGCGCTTGACCAGACCGGTCAGCGTCAGCTCGGTCACGGTGCCTCACCTGTTTTTGTCGTCATACCAGCGACCGCCGCCAAGCTAGCGATTACAACCAGACGCGCAAGCCCCGGTTTGCGCCGTCCTCAACGGTGGTGGATCTCGGTGCCCAGCACCTTCAGGCACTCGCGCATGAAGGCGGCGAGGCCGGGCCAGCCTTTGGCGGAGACCAGGTTGCCGTCGACGCAGGCGCCGGTCGGCTCGACGTCGACATAGATCCCGCCGGCCAGCGTCACCTCGGGCTCGCAATAGTGCAGCGCCGCCACCCGCTTGCCGCGCACCACGCCGTCGACCGCGATCAGGATCTGCGCCCCGTGGCAGATGGTGAAGATCGGCTTGCCGGCCTCGTGGAAGTGCCGGACGATCCGCTGCACCCGCGGGTCGATGCGGATATATTCAGGGCCACGTCCGCCCGCACAGTAGACGGCATCGTATTCGGCCGGGTCGACCTCGCCGAAGGTCTTGTTCAGCGTGTAGAGATGCCCGGGCTTTTCCGTGTAAGTCTGATCGCCCTCGAAATCGTGCAGCGAGGTCTTGATGTTCTCGCCTGCCTTCTTGTCCGGGCAGACCACGTGCACGGTATGTCCCACCGCATGCATCGCCTGCTCGAAGACGAAGATCTCGTACTCCTCGCTGAACTCACCGGTCAGCATCAGAATCTTCTTGCCTGCCATCAGTGCTCTCCTTGAGTTTGAATCATTCATTCGGCATCGTCGTCGACACCGTGTAGATTTACCGGGTACCAGTCGTCCGCCAATAGCTCGCTGAACGTATACGGACAACTTTGCGGCAAGGCCTTGGCCGCGTCGCGCTCGCCGTGGGTCGACAGGCCGTTCGCCGCCTTCGCCCGCGCTCGCGCGTACAGCCGGGGCAACTCCCCCTCGACCTCACGCTGGATCGTCGCGGTCATCTTGTCGGCAATCTCGGCCCGGGCATCGAGGATCGAATCCCTCCAGCCTCCCCGAGGATCGTGCGCACGCGAGTGCTCCAGCTTCAGGAAGTGCTCGATGACCCGACGCAGCTGGCTCCGGACCGCGTCCCGGCGTTCACTGCCCACGTCCTCGATCTCCTCCGCCAGGTGGTCGAGGTCGAGCGGGCCGTTCCACCGATCCTTGGCCATATGGCGCAAGGCCGCCGCCTGGTCGCGCGTCCAGGCATAGAAGTCCTCCTCGTACAGCTCAGCGGCTTTGGTCGCCATCGCTGGGCCTCCTGAAGCTCGTGCTGGCCGCATGATGCCTCAAGCCACCACCCTCGTCTCTTCCCACTGCCCGCTCCCGGCCGAGCGCAGCACCGCTTCGCACACCTTCTGCGTCTCCAGTGCGGCCCGAAAATCGGGCTGCGCCGGCACGCCGGTCTCCAGCCCCTCGAGAAAGTCGGCCACGGCGTGGACGAAGCTGTGCTCGTAGCCGATCACCAGCCCCGGCACCCACCAGTGCGCCATGTAGGGATGCTCGCTGTTGGTGACGTGGATGCGCCGCCAGCCGGTGGTGTGGCTGGGCACCTTCTCGCCGGATTCGCGGGCCCGGTACTCGAAGAAGTCGAGATATTCGGGCTCGTGCAGGTCGAACATCAGCGAGCCGTCGGCACCGTTCAGCTCGAACGTCTTCAGCGCCTTGTGGCCACGGGCGTAGCGCGTGCTCTCGAACAGGCCCATCGAGCCGTTGGCGAACCGGCACATGAACATGCACGCATCGTCGATGCCCACGGGCTCGACCTTGCCGGTCTCCTGGTGCAGGCGCTGCTTCACGAAGGTCTCGGTCTCGGCCATGACCCGGGTGATCGGCCCGTTCAGCCACATCGCGGTATCGATATTGTGCGCAAGCAGGTCGCCGGTCACGCCGGAGCCCGCCGCCGCGACGTCGAGCCGCCAGAGCGCGGCACCGCCCTGCGGCACGTCCTCGGCGATCGTCCAGTCCTGGAGGAACTGTGCCCTGTAGTGGTAGGGCCGGCCGATGCGGCCCTCCTCGATCAGCTGCCGTGCCAGGCTCACCGACGGCACGCGGCGATAATTGTACCAGACCATCGTCGGCACGCCGGCGGCCTCCACCGCCGCCACCATGGCCTCGCCCTCGGCCACGTCCATCGCCAGCGGCTTCTCGCACAGGATCATCTTGCGGGCCGCGGCCGCCGCCAGGGCGATCTCCTTGTGCAGATGGTTCGGCACGCAGATGTCGACCGCGTCGATGTCGGCCCGCTCGACCAGCTGGCGCCAGTCGGTCTCGGCCGACTGGTAGCCCCACGCCGCCGCGAACGCATCGCGCTTGGCAGCGTCGCGCGCGCAGACGGCCTGCAGGACCGGCCTATATTGCAGCTCAGGAAAGAAATTCTCCACCCTTCGATAGGCATTCGAATGTGCGCGGCCCATGAAGCCGCAGCCGATCATGCCGATACGCAGCGGCTTGGTCACGGCGTCATCTCCCCCCTCGACCTGACTGTACTTTGGAACCACCGCGCGAGCCGCAAGTTCGGGCTAGGCAAACCAATGGAGGCTTCGAGATGGCGATCCAGAATCTTGCTTGCCGCCTGTCGCCCGTGCTGCTGTTCACGGCCGTGGCGGCCTGCTCGGGCGGCGAGACCCTTCCCGATGCCCAGCTGTCGCGGGCCGACCTCGCCGTCCA
>JAPJRA010000664.1 GCA_030824835.1 Geminicoccaceae bacterium
CCTCCGCAAGTCCCTGGTCGATGACGGCCTGACCAAGGCCCTGATCGATTCCGGCGTGTCGAAGGAGTTCCTGTCGGCGGCCAAGGCGCTGCTGAAGGAGCGCGGTGCGGTCAAGCTCATCGAAGAGAACGACGAGTTTCAGGTCCTCGCAGATGATGGCATCGATGATCGCATGCCGCTGACCAAATTCGTTGCCAACTGGGTTGGCGACGAGGGCAAGCACTTCGTCGCCAAGGCCACCGGCGGCGATGCCAAGGGCGGAGAGGCGAAGCGGTTCACCGAGAACCCCTTCGACCCCAAGAACCCGAACCGGACGAAGCAGCAGGAGCTGATCGTCCAAAACGACACCAGGGCCCGCCAAATGGCCGAGGCCGTGGGCGTGACACCCTACTGGTAAGACCCCTGCGCCAGTGGCGCTGATTTCGAGGCCTGCGCCCAGTGGGGCAGCCTACCCGACCCCACTCTATGCAACCCGAAATAGGAGCCTCACATGGCTACGACCCGCCTGAGCGACGTCATCTATGGCCCGCTCTTCCTTCCCACTACCATCCAGCGCATCGCCCAGCTGTCGCGCATCCGCAATTCGCCCATCGTCTCGACCGATGCCGAGCTGCAGCGCTTCGCCAACGGTCCCGGCGACCTGGTGCAGATGCCGTTCTGGAACGATCTGACCGGCAACTCGAACGTCTCGACGGACGATCCGGCCCAGAACGCCATCCCGAACAAGCTGACCCAGGGCCAGGACATGGCCCGCAAGATCCGCCGCAACAACGGCTGGCAATCGGCCAACCTGGTCGCCTCGATGCTGGCGGAGGATCCGCTGGACGCCGTGGCGCAGCTGATCGCCGAGTACTGGGTGCGCGAGGAGCAGCGCATCATGGGCCTGCAGATGCGCGGCGTGTTCGCCTCGCCCGGCATGGCCGGCAACGTGCTGGACGTGGCCTCCGAGGACGGCGCCGTCACCCCGGTCCGCTTCGATGCCGAGATCGCGTCGAACGCCTATGCGCTGCTGGGCGAGTACGGCACGACCCTTTCGGCCGTCCTGATGCACTCGCGGGTGTTCTTCAACCTGCGGGCCGCCCGGGCGATCGAGCGGTTCAAGGACCCGGCCACCGGCCTGGAGTTCGACACCTGGGATGGCAAGATTGTCTACGTTTCGGACCAGTGCCCCCGCGAGCCCGGCGACACCAGCGGCTTCAAGTACACCTCCTACCTTTTCGGCAACGGGGCCATCGGCTACGCCGAAGCCACCGGCGAGGGTGGTCCGAAGAAGCCCGTAGAGGTCCAGAGCGACGCCTCGGCCGGCAACGGCGAAGGCGTCGAGACGGTCTGGTACCGCCGGCACTGGGTCATGCACCCCCGTGGCGTGTCGTTCAGCGGCACCCCGGCCTCGGCATCGGGCGTCAACGACACCGAGCTGGGCGGCGGCGCGAACTGGACGCGGGTCTACGATCCGAAGCTGGTCCGCATGGTCGCCGTCGTGACCAACGGTTGAGGGCAGGGGCCTCGGCCCCTGCGTCTTCCCCTTTCAGAGACACGGAGAAGCATCATGGACACCCATGACAACGACCCGCTGCTTGCCGAGGCCATCGCGCGCCGCGACGAGAGCCGGGCGATGATCCTGCAGTCGCGCGCCCAAGCCGGCGGCACTGCAATGGATCGGATGGCCGACGCGTTCAGCAAGATGGCCGATCAAGCGACTGCCGAAGCCCGCAAGTCGGCCGAGGCCGCGGACAAGGTCGAGCCAGTGCGCCCCGACCCCGAGGGCACCGCCCGCCTCCTGGCGGATAGCGAGGGCAACTTCGCGCCCAACGCCGAGGTCGCGGCCACCGGCGGCACCGGCATCAAGGCCAGCAACACCAATGTCGAGACCGGCGAGCCCGCGAACAGCGCGGACGAGGCAGGCGAGGCCATCACCGAGGGCGCGCAGGCCATCATCGGCGACCAGTCGGTCGGCGACGACCTCGACACCCTGTCCGACGAGGATCTTCGCGCGCGCTACCAGAACGTGCTGGGCGAGAAGCCCCACCACGCCGCGGGCCGCGCGACGATGATCGCTCGCATCGCGGACAAGCAGGGCTGATCTTCGGTGCGGGGCTGGCCGGTCCGGCCCCCATCCAAAGCACAGCGGAGGCAGGCACATGCTCAGCTACACCGTACCGGCCGTCACTCAGACCGAGGCCACCGACTATACCAGCGCGGCAGGCGTCACCCCGCAGCCGGGCCCGTCCGACCTGATCCGTGGTCAGCGCTACATCGCCGCGCGCTTCAACGGCCGGTGGCTGTCTGAGTGGGAGGGCGACGTGGTGCCGGAGGCGGTCAAGCACGCCATCATCGAGGCTGCGGTCATCGAGGCCCGCACGCCTGGCGTCCTGTCGCCCGTCTCGACACCTGCCACCGACAAGGTGCTGGTCGGCGCGGGCAAGCTGACCTGGGAGCGGGTCAGGGGTGCGTCCGGGCCCGATGCCTACATGCCGCGCTCGGCGATCATCGACGGGCTTCTGGCTGGTCTGGTGCGGTCCGCCATGGGTGGTGTGTCGTTTCTCATGAGGGCGTGATTCATGGAAGACTGGCAGGCCATTGCAGCCGAGGTGGCTGGCGCGCTTGGTGACGTCGGTTATGTCGCCACGTTGAGCCGCATGACGAAGACCGGAACACAGTACGAGTGGGATGGACCGTCGGACACAGCGACTGAAACTTTCCCGGTCAATGTCGTCGAGGACGACACCTCCGTCCGGTATAGCCGCGATGACGCAGGCACTCTGATCCCTCGCAATGTGCGCGTGTTGATGGTTGCAGCGAATGGTGAGGCCCCGCGTATGGGAGATACGATTACCCTGGCAGATGGTCCGCAGGAGATCACCCGCGTGGTAGCTCTTAAACCAGGCGGCACGGCGCTTCTTTACGAGGTCGAGATCGCGGCCTAGGCTGCGGCATGGTCCGATACCGATACATCTGCCTGGCCGGCGCGCTGATGCGTGGGGA
>JAPJRA010000665.1 GCA_030824835.1 Geminicoccaceae bacterium
ATCACCGACGGGACCGGCGAGATCATCGAGCAGGCGCCGACCTCGGGCGACGCCGTTCGCACGGCATCCTTCGATCTGGACGCTCTGGCCCAGGCGCGCGCGGCATGGGGTATCTTCCGTGACCGGCGGCCGGATCTCTACGTCCCCATCCTGAGTGTCGACGGGCAGGACCCGTCGCTGTAACGGTGCACCCTCAGCTGAGGGCGTCGATCTCCTCGACCGACAACTCGCCCGGGACCAGCGTGATGGGAATGCGGATTCGCCCACCGAAATGGCTGAGCAGGTAGGTCACTAGTGGTCCCGGATTGCCGGAGCCGCTCGCCGTGGCCAGCACCAGGAGTGAGATCGACGGGTCCTCCTGCAGCAGCGCCACCACCTCCTCGGCCCGTTTGCCCTCGCGGATATGGACGACCGGCATCAGCTTGGTCTGGTCGAACACCTCCGTGGCCAAGATCTGCATTCGCTGCTCGGCCTGGGACCGCGCTTCCTGTTCCATGACGCGCCCGACCCCCAGCCAATGCTGGAACTCGCCGGTTTCGACCACGTTCAGCAGGGCCACCCGACCGTTGGTGTGCTGCGCGCGCCTGCACGCATAGCGCAGTGCGTTGCGCATCTCCTCGGTCTCGTCGACGACCACCAGGAAGGTGCGCACCACGACGGCACCTTCGCTGGGGGCTGGTTCCTCACTCATGTATCACGCCCTGCGGAACATCGCGTTGGCGCCCCAGCCGGCCGCGAGAGCCAGCACGATCGAGGCCAGCGCGTAGAGTGCCGGCCGATGCAGCGAGAAATCATACAGATCGGCCTCGATGCCCATCTTCGAGATCTCAAGCGTGCTGCTCTGGGCACCGGTGACCTCGCCATCGGCGAACTGCAGCACCTCCACCTGATAGTCTCCGGGAACGACGTTGGCTGGAAAGACGATGCGGGTCCGAAACAAGGTCTCCCCCAGGAAGCTCACCGTGCCGGGCGCGGCGGAGAATAGACCCACACGCTGGCGGTTGCGCACCAGTGCCGACCGGAAGGAATCGAGATCATCAAGAGAACTGGCGGCGGCATCGGTCGGAATCAAGCGCAGGCGTTCGGCGCCGATTTCGTGCCGGGCCAAGGCACCCGGCCCGGCCAGCTCCTCCAGCGGCGCACTCGTGGCCACGGCGTAGAAGCTCGGCACCGCCCGGAACTCGACCGCGCTGGTGTTCAGCCAGATCGGGCCAACCCGGCTCTTGCGCCGCACCGTCGTGTCCCGGGCGGGACCACGGACGATGACCGCAATCTCACCGCTGGCCTGCGGAGCCGCACCATAAAGCAGCACCTGGGTGCCGGCGAAGGCGGTCGTGATCGCGATCAGACGGGAAGAGAGGTCGTAGACGAACTCCGCCGGGGCCGGGGCACTGGGCACGACGCTCAGCCAGAGGCCGAGCGTTGCCGTGACGAGGCCGCCCGTCAACTGCCGCCAAGCCCGCCGCAACCGCAGCGATATGGCTATCGCCCGCCGCGGCATCGCCAACTGCTGCTCACGGATGGGCCGCCGCTACGGCCCGGCGGGCCACCCCATCGACCCGCGACTCGGCCTGCCCGACGCAATAGAGTTGCTGCAGCTGCTCGAGCAAGAGCAGCGCCTCGCGAGACGCCACCGAGTAGAAGATCGTCTGCGCCTCACGGCGGGTGCGGACCAGACTATCGCGACGCAGGCGGGCGAGGTGCTGGGAAAGGGCCGACTGGCTGAGCCCGACGAGGCGGACCAGCTCGCCGACCGACTTCTCGCCTTCACCCAGCTGACAGAGGATGAGCAACCGGTGCTCGTTGCTCATGGCCTTGAGCAGGCCGCTGGCTCTGCGTGTGTTGTCCTGGAGCTTTTCTAAGTTCATTTCACGCTCCTGCCAGCAGCAGGGCGGGGAGCCACGACCGCTGGCATGCTGGAACTCGACGTCCGACTTGCAGTTCCGTCATGAACCTAGTCCGGGCGCCTCGCAACACACAGTTGGCAGGAGCTCATGGCATCGGCTCCGTGGCCGCGAAGCCACAGGCTGGAGCCGACCTCACGCACGAAGGCCGCCGGCAGTCGCCGGCTCCGGTTGCCGGCGGCGGAACCGGGGAATCAAGCGGCCGGTCTCCAGGAATTTCACGCCCCACCAGCCACCAACCATGATCGAGGCCAGCGCCAGCCAGGAGCCGACGCTCAAGGTAGACACGCCCGTGATCCCCTGGCCGATCGTGCAGCCCATGGCCAAGCTGCCCCCACAGCCCATGAGCGCGCCGCCCGACAGGTGCCGTACCATGTCGTCCCGGGAGACGAACCCGTCGAACCGGAACTGCCGCCGCTGCAGAGCCACGGCCAGAGCGCCGGCGACCGTGCCGACAACGAGCGCCACGCCGAAGTCCAACCCGTCGCCGCTGCTCATCACGTACTGCACGGCGCCACCGATCGGGCGGACGAAGGTGAGCGACTGCGGCATGGCGGGCGCCGATGGAGCGCCAATCAGCCAGCCGGTGAGCAACCATCCGGCCGGCACGAGGGTACCCAGCACCAGACCGACGGCAATATCGCTCCGGGCCCGTCGAAAGGCTTGGTCGCGAAAGCAGAACAGCAGCAGGACGGTGGCGACGGCCGCTGTCGCCAGGATCGTCCAGAGGCCGGCAGAAACGCCGGTCATCCCCGCCAGCAGCGCCGGCAGACCCTGGTCGCCGGCACTGAGATCGGCGAGGCCGATCGCGCGCAGCGCCCGGTACAGAGGAGCCAGCACGCCAAACGTGGTGGCATAGGCCACCACGCCCATGACCAGCAGTGCTACCAACGCCTTCAGGCTGCCACCGCCCAAACGCGCCAGATTACGGCTGGCACAGCCGCCGGCCAGCACCATACCCAAGCCGAACATGACGCCACCGACGATGGCGCCAAGCCAGAACAGGTCGGGCTGACGATAAGCCGTGGCGGCGAGATCGACCAACCCCAGTCCCTGCAGAAGCTGGCTGCCGATC
>JAPJRA010000666.1 GCA_030824835.1 Geminicoccaceae bacterium
AGCGCGGTCGGGTTCCTAAACCCCGCCCTCGTGAAGCTCGCGCTCGCCCAGCACACTCAACCGCTGGCTGAGCTTGCTCGCAGCGGCGGCCATCCGGTCCTCGAGCGCCTCGAGCTCGACGGCGTGCTTCTGGACCTCGCCTTCCGCGGTGGCGGCCTGCTGCTCGCGCTCGCCCAGGACGGCCAGACGCTCGTTGAGACTGCTGCCGGCCGCCTGAAGCTTGGCCTGCACCGCCTCGAGGTCGCCATTGGCCTTTTCCGTGTCGGCCAGGCGTTGTGTCACGCTGCCGACATCGCTTTCGAGCCCGGCGACCTTGGCGTTCAGCTCCGCCTCGGTCGCGGCGCTGCGTTGCTGCAGCGCCTCGAGCTGGCCGGACTTGTCGATCGCGCGCCACCAGCCGACGATCGCGAGCAGCGCCACGGCCGCGATCACGATGAGGGCATTCCGCGACAGGCCCATGGGGCCCGCCGACGTGGTCGGAGAATCCGTTGCCGTAGTCATGGTCCGATAGTCCTTACCCTGGTCCTGTCCCGATCGGTTTGCTTTGGCGGCCGGTCCCGACGTGCTACCGATTTTCCACCGTTGTAGACTACTCTGCCACGGCCGGAAACGCTCTCAGCTTCCCATCCCTGCATCAGGCGCCCGCCCTTGTGGAATCCACTCGCCAGCCACCAATGCCTTGCTCTGCGCGACGTGCGCGTGGCCGTCCGAGTCGGCGTCTATGCGGCTGAGCTCGAGGCACCCCAGCTCTTGATCGTGGACGCGGAGATGTATCGGCGGGAGCAGCGCTTCACCGGTACATCGCTGGCGGACTGCCTCGACTATGACCGGATTTACCGTCATTTGACCCAGGACTGGCCACGCCGCGAGCATACCCAACTACTCGAGCAGCTGGCCGACGAGCTGGCCGAGTATTGCCTGGACGACGATCGGGTGGAGGCTTGCCGAATCGTGATCCGGAAAGCCGAAATCTATCCCGGCAGTGCGTTTCCGGAGATCAGCGTCTTCAGGGTGCGTGCGGGCAAGGTCGGAGATGCGGCGTAGTGCCGCGGACCATGTGTTGCCGGGCATCCTTGGCCGTCGTCCACGCCCGCGCCGGCAAATATCCACAGGGTGACGGTGCCATCTCGCAATTGCAAAATTATCTGCTGCAATAGCGAAATACTCTGACACTTCTTTGTGAAACAAAGCCCTTGTCACGTTGCGGTGCGGATGGGATAGACCAAGCAGATGGACGTGCCGGGCGGAATTACCCTCCGTTCCTGCATTGAATGTTGTCAGGGGGCGGGTGTGGACCGCAATGGGCGTCAGCGACACGCCTCTCGAGCCCGTCGTGCGTTCGGACTCCATCAGCAAAAAACGGAGGCAAAGTGCAATGAAGCTCCTGGTCTGCTCTGCCGCGGCGGTGGTCGCTCTGACCATCGGCGCGTCGTCGTCGGCTCGCGCCAACGACGAGCTCATGGTGATGCAAAACAACCCCGCTTCGTGGGTCATGCCGAACGGCAACTACTCCAGCACGCGCTACAGCACCCTCTCCCAGATCAACAAGGACAATGTCCGCGATTTGCAGGTGGCGTGGACGTTCTCCACCGGTGTGCTGCGTGGGCACGAGGGCGGACCGCTGGTCATCGGCGACGTGATGTACCTGGTGGCGCCGTTTCCGAACACGGTGTTCGCGCTCGATCTGAACGATGACGGCCGCGTGCTCTGGAAGTACGAGCCGAAGCAGGATCCGAGCGTCATCGCGGCCATGTGCTGCGATACCGTCAACCGCGGTGCGGTGTACGGCGACGGCAAGATCGTGTTCGCCCAGGCGGACTCGACCGTGGTGGCGCTGGACGCCGCCACCGGCCAGGTCGTCTGGCAGGTCAAGAACGGCGATCCCGGCAAGGGCGAGGTGATGACCTCGGCGCCGCTGATCTACAAAGACAAGGTCTATGTCGGCATCTCCGGCGGTGAGTGGGGCGTGCACGGTTTCCTCGCCGCCTACAATCTGAGCGACGGCAAGCCGGTGTGGAAGGGCTTCTCGACCGGCCCCGACGACATGACCCTGATGGACCCGGAGAAGACCACCCAGCTCGGCAAGCCGGTCGGCAAGGACAGCGGCACGGCGACCTGGGAAGGGGATCAGTGGAAGATCGGTGGCGGCACCACCTGGGGCTGGTACTCGGTCGATCCCGAGCTGAACCTGATCTATTACGGCACCGGCAATCCGGGCACCTGGAACCCGGTGCAGCGCCCCGGTGACAATCGCTGGTCGATGACCATATTCGCCCGCGATGCCGATACCGGCATGGCCAAGTGGGTCTACCAGATGACCCCCCACGACGAGTGGGACTATGACGGCGTCAACGAGATGATCCTCGCGGACATCCCGGTGAACGGCGAGCAGACCAAGGCGCTGGTCCACTTCGACCGCAACGGCTTCGCCTACACGCTGAACCGTGAGACGGGCGAGCTGCTCGTCGCCGAGAAGTTCGACCCGGCGGTGAACTGGGCTACGCATGTCGACCTGGAGACCGGCCGCCCCGTCGGCGTGCCGCGCTACTCGACCCAGGCCAACGGCGAGGACGTCAACACCACCAACATCTGCCCGGCGGCGCTCGGCACCAAGGACCAGCAGCCGGCGGCGTTCAGCCCGAAGAGCGGCCTGTTCTACGTGCCGACCAACCATGTCTGCATGGACTACGAGCCGTACCAGGTGTCCTACAACGCCGGTCAGCCCTATGTCGGCGCCACCGTGGCGATGTACCCGGCGCCGGGCGGCACGCATCTCGGCAACTTCATCGCCTTCGATGCCGGCACCGGCAAGATCAAGTGGTCGAACCCCGAGCCGTTCTCGGTCTGGTCGGGCGCTCTGGCCACGGCGGGCGACGTCGTGTTCTACGGCACGCTCGAGGGCTACCTGAAGGCGGTCGACTCCAAGACCGGCGAGGAACTCTACAGGTTCAAGACGCCCTCCGGGATCATCGGCAA
>JAPJRA010000667.1 GCA_030824835.1 Geminicoccaceae bacterium
GCCGAAGACCGACCCGCCGCCCGATCTCGTACCAGACCAACGCCCCGGCGAGGGAGCCAGCCGTGCCGGCCACGAGCACCCCGATCAAGCTCAACTCGCCGCGCGCGGCGGTGAAGCCGGCCAGCGGCATGATCAGCTCGGACGGGATGGGTGGAAACACATTTTCGGCCAGCATCAGCAAGGCGATACCGAAATATCCGGTATGGGCGATCAGCGCCGTAATCCAGTCGAACACGCAGCCTCGCAGCGATGGGGTGAGCCAAGTTGCGACCTAGGGCGCGACCATCAGCTCGACAAGGACGCGCGACATCGGACGGGCGGCGACTGTTGCGACCGGCAGCCCTCCACGGCGCTAGCCGTCTTGAATGGTCATCTCGCGTCGCATGGCACTGCTGCGTTGGCCAAGCTCGATCATGGTCATGACGGCCAGCGCCTCGGTGGGTGTCACCGGGTTTGGACCGGTGCCCCTGATGGCGTCGCGGACGGCAAGATAGTACTGGCGATAGTCACCGGGCTGGTTCGGTACCGCCACGCTTCCCGCGGCCGTCGTCAGCATGCCCGGGCGCCCGTCCTCGCCCCAGCCAGCACCGCCCGGCACGCCACCCGCCTTCAGCGCGTCCTCCTGCGGGTCCAGCCCGTACTTGATCCAGCTGCCCTTGGTGCCGTGCAGCACGAAGCGGGGGCTCTCGGCGGCGGCGAGCGTGGTGGCATGCAGCACGACGCGCAGCCGGTCGTAGCGCAGCAGCGCGTGAAACCGGTCGTCGGTGGTGGCGCCGTCGCGTTGGCTGGCGAGGTCGACAAACATGGCGCGGGGCATGCCGAAGAGCTGCAGGGTCTGGTCGACCACATGCGGGCCGAGATCGTACCACAGGCCCGAGCCAGGACCGGCTCGGTCGCGCCAGCGGTCGGGGACCTGCGGGCGGTAGCGGTCGAAATGCGATTCGAAATGCACCGGCTCACCGATGGCGCCGGATGCCAGCACCCGGCGGAGCGTCAGGAAATCGGCGTCCCAGCGCCGGTTCTGAAATACGGACAGCACGCGGCCCTTGACGGCGGCCAGCTCCAGCAGCCGCTGCGCCTCGGCCACGGTCAGCGTGAACGGCTTGTCGACCACGACGTGCTTGCCGGCAGCCAATGCCTGCGCGGCCAGCGGCGCGTGGGTGTCGTTGGGTGTCGGGATGACGACGAGGTCGATACCGGGATCGGCGCAGACCGCCGCAAAGTCCTGCACCGCCCGCACCTGCGGCAGGGCCGTGCGCACCGCCTCGGGCGTCCGGGAGACGACCATCCGCAAGTCGAGGCCGGGAATGGTCCGCAGCAGCGGCACATGGAAGACGCGGCTGGCGCTGCCATGGGCCGCCACCGCCACACCGAGATCGCACGACTTCATGGGTCCTCCCGGATCAGACGGCACCCGATATGAGCACAAGCGGTCGGTCTCACCTATATGGATGGCACGGTACAGTCGCCGCCTGCCCGAGGTACACCCGCATGCGCTCGAATCGTGTCATCCTCAGCGGCGTCGTGCTCGTCGTCGCCTGCGCCCGAATCGCGGTCGCCGCCGAGCCGGGCGGATCGCCCTGTGTCACCAAGGTTACGTCCGGAGCCGAGCTGGCGGCAGCGTTGACGCAGCTCGGCTGCGGCGCGACCATCGTGCTGGCGGACGGAAGCTACCGGGGCGACTTCGCGCTGCGAAAATCCTGCCCGGCCGACCTACCGGTATCGATCGAGGCGGGGCATCCTCTGGCGGCAATTGTCCAGTCACCGCTGCTGGTCACCGGCGACCATGTCACCATCCGTGGCCTGCATTTCGAAGGCCCCGAGTCGGGCCTGTCGCTGGGTGGCATGGGCAATCGACTGCTCGGCAACAGGTTCACCGGCTGGCGCGGTGTCGCCCTACGGCTCACGGCCGGCAGTGGCGCAGAGGTCGCCTTCAACGAGTTCGCGGACCCGGCATCTTGGGATCTCGGCGGCGAGGCCCGCCAGGGGATCTCCTCCAACGAGCCGAATGGCGGGCTGCACCTGAATGCCTGGGTGCACCACAATCACTTTCACGACTTTCCGGCCAAGCCCCAGCCGAATCATTATGCTTCCGGCCAGTCCGACGCCCTCGAGATCTGTGGCGGGGGCCAGCCGGTGTCGGATCGCTCGAGTGGCTGGACAATCGAGAACAACCTCGTCGAGCGGCACCACGGGGGGTACGGGGTCATCGACATCCTCTGCGGCGGAACAACAGTGCTGCAGAACACGCTCCTGGCCTCGCCCGGGGGGCGCATCGACTTGCGGCGGGGCTCCAACAGCGTGCTGGCCGGCAACTGGATAGAGGATGCCGGGGGCAGCGTCCTCCACGGCGGCTATCATCAGGTGCTCGGCAACCACTACACTCACCTGACCGACGGCGGTTACCCCGATCTGCTTGTGGGCCTGATTCTCACCGCCGGCACGGTTCCTTGGGACTATACCGGCTCACCCAAGCTCCCGGATGGGACGCCGGCGCATCAGGCAGCCTTCGGCACGCTGGTCGCCGGCAACACCGCACCGGACCTCGAAATCGGCCCACAGCGCCGAGCGGCCTTCCACTATCCCGTGCAGGATACGGTGGTCGAGCAGCAGGTGGGGCCGATCAGTTACGGTCTCGCGGACGGGACCACGGTCGAGGCACGAGCCACCCTCCCAATCCCGGTGGCTGCCCGGCTGGAACCAGCGAGCGTCGGTCCACACGCGGCACCCGAACAATCCGCCGACAATGCGGTGCCGGCCTGCACCAGCGGGATGGACCCCGTCCGGTGACACCGCTCCCGGGCGGCGTCCGCGTCCAACGAGTGGCCAGGAGCAGCAACCTGTTGCCGGCGGCGTCGGCATGGGTGGCCATGACGGCCAGACGCAAAGGGCGCCCACCCATGACGTCGTCAGCCGTTAGCGGAAGTTGATGATCTTGTCGCCCCACAGGCCGGCCTGCTGCGCGCGGGCCTGGTC
>JAPJRA010000668.1 GCA_030824835.1 Geminicoccaceae bacterium
ACATCGGCCGGCCCTTGAGGACGCGCAGCGCGCGCAGGGCCCGGCCGATGTCGTGGTCGATGCGGGCGCCGTAGCGGGCGAAGGCGAGCAGGCCGCGCAGCGTGGCCTCGGTGGGCGGGCTCTGCTGCTCGGCCACCGCCAGGGCCTTGAGCTCGAGCCGGCGCAGGCACTGCTGCCGGCACATGGCGGCCACCAGCTCGCCCGTCCAGTGGCGCTCATAGGCGTCGCGGGGCTGCCAGTCGGCAAGGACGGCGGCCCGCAGCAGATCCAGCTCCAGGGCGTCCTCGCCGGGCGGGCCGGCGGGCATGCAGGGCACATCGGGCTGGGCGGCGGTGGCGGCTTCGGGCACGGGCGATCTCCGATCTGACGGGTGACCGCCGAGCTTATCGCGCACAGGTTGATGAACGTCAAGGATAGTGATCCTAGGTTCGCAGCGCGGCAGCGAAAAGGCAGGATCGAGCGGGCTGTTTTTGACGCAGATCAAAGCCGCCGGTGCGCGCTGCCGCTAGCCTGCCAGCAGGTAGATCAGCTGGAGCCCACGATGACCGACAGTGTCGCCGATCGTCTGTATGCCCTCTGCAGTGATGGCCGGACCGCCGATCGCGTGGCGGCGGACATGGGCCGGATGCTGGAGCGTAAGGGCTCCTCGGTGGCTGCGTTGCGCGACGACCCGCTCGAGTGGCTGGCCGCCCAGACGCGCTGCGCCGCCTGCGGCGCGGTCGAGCGCTGCCACCGCTATCTGGAGCAGGGCAACGACGACCCGGCCGAGTTCTGCGCCAACTCCGCCGAGTTCGCCTCGCTGCAGGCGGCCGGGTAGCTCCAGGAGCCTGTCATCCGGACAGCCAGTCGACCACCTCGAGGCCGCGGATACGGGTGAACTCGTGCGTGTTGTGGGTGACCAGGGTCAGGGCGCGCGCTTTAGCTTGGCCGGCCATCAGCACGTCATGGGGGCCGATTGGCATGTCCACGGCCTTGAGTTCCGCCCGAATTGCTCCTGCGGTGGCGGCGTGTTCGCGGGTGAACTCCAAGGATTGTAGGTCTTGAAAGAGCCGATCGAAGCGCCGCCGATTCTCGTCGGGCCGGCCGCTCTTGGCCGCTCCGAAGTAGAGCTCATGCGCCGCAATCGCGGAGGTCGCCACGTCGTCAGGTGGCAACACCAGCAGATGCTGGAGAACCTGCTGGCGGCGTTGCGGGTACAGAAGTGCGATCAGGATGTTGGTATCGAGCAGGTATCGCATCAGCCGAGCAGGTCATCGAGCTCCGGCCGATCGGGACTTTCCGGCTGTTGCCGCCCGGTGCGGAGGCAATCATCGAACCGCTCGTTGTCAAAGTCGTGCAGAGCCTTGGTCAGGTTGCCCCAAGCTTCGGCTCGGCGCGGACGCAGGATCAGCGCATCGCCGTCGCGCACGATCTCGACCCCGGCGCAGTCGAAGCGATAGCGACGCGGCAGGCGCACCGCCTGCGACCGCCCCGGACATAAAGACCTTAGCAATATCGGCCATGACCGCTCCACGAGCTGATATATCTCGACGGCGGCGCCGCGCCAGATGGATGAGCAGGTCGACCGGCCCGAGCGGAAGTCAGACAGATTCCTGCCGCGATCGAGGCCCGCCTGCCGGGCACCGATCCCGACCGCCTGCGGGCCGAGCTGAATGCCCTGGCCACAGAGACGGCGGGATAACGTGCCGCCGAGCGGCAGTGCGGCTCAGCCGGGGAGCACGCGGTGCTGGTGGACCGGCAGCATCGTGCGCACCCGGGCGAGATAGTCGAGGTCGATCTCGGCCGTGGCGAAGCCCGGGCGGTCGGGGACCTGCGCCAGGATCCTGCCCCACGGGTCGACGATCATCGCGTGGCCCCAATTGTGGCGGACGTCGCGGGCGGCCGGGAAGCTGCCGACCTGGGCCGCCGCGGCCACGAAGCACTGGGTCTCGATGGCGCGGGCACGCAGCAGGACCTCCCAGTGGTCCTTGCCGGTCTCGCGCGTGAACGCGGCCGGCACCATGACCAGCTGCGCGCCATCGGCCGCCAGACGACGGTACAGCTCACCGAAGCGCAGATCGTAGCAGATCGAGCAGCCGACCCGCACGGTGTCGGCGTCGTAGGTCACGACCGCCTGCCCGCGCCCGATCAGGGCCGACTCCCGGTATTCCCGGCCGTCCGGGGTGACGACATCGAAAAGATGCAGCTTGCGGTAGCGGGCGAGCTCCTGGCCGTCGCGGCCGAAGGCCACCGTCGTGTTGAACGTCTGGCCGTCGGCGTGCTCGAGAAAGCTGCCGCCGTGGATGAAGAGGCCGTGCCGGCGGGCCAGCGTGCGCAGCAGCGCGTAGGCCTCGCCGCCGGGAATGGTCTCGGCTGCCTCCCGCCGCTCGTCGGCGGTGCCACCCTGAAAGGCCCAGACCTCGGGCAGCACCACGAGGTCCGGCCGGTCCTCGGCGACCGCCTGCTCGATCAGAAGCCGGGCCTGCGCCAAGTTGGCCGGCTTGTCGTTCACCGAGCTCATCTGCATCACGCACACGCGCATCGTCACCTCACCCCAGCCGGGTCGCGCCGGCTCGTGCCGGCAGCGGTAGTGGACACGGAATCGATGTCGGGCGCCCGCCCGGTCGCGTCAGTCGCCATGGTCGTGATCGCGCTGCGTGAAGAACCGGTCGAGGCTCGCCCGCTGCGCGGGCTGCATGGCGGACAGCGATCCCGGGGACGTGTCGTTGGCGGTGCCGGTCAATGGCGGCAGGGCGATCGCCAGCAATGGCTCGCTTTCCTGGGCGTCACCGCCGCCGACGGGGCCCGGCTTGGTCGGGAGCCGGGGCGCGTCGTGGGTGAAGGCCGCCACCTGCCGCCCGGCGACACCCCGCGGCCTCATCGCGACACCGAGCAGATTGCCCTGCGCGTCGAAGATGGCGCCGCCCGACCAGCCGGAGGTCACGGCGATGGTGGTCTGGAGCCAGGCTGCCGCCTCGTCGCGCTGCTTGGCGG
>JAPJRA010000669.1 GCA_030824835.1 Geminicoccaceae bacterium
GATCAACGTCCTGTCGGTGGCGGGCGGCGTCGGCGGCACTATCACGCTGGCGGCCTATGGCTACTGGCTGCGCGAGAAGGGCTGGAACACGCCGAGATTCATGAGGGTGATGCGGCTCGACAATGGCATCGCCTATCTGGTGACGGGCCTGTTCGTGATCGCCACCCTGATCGTCGGGGCCGAGCTTCTGTATTCCGCCCAGATCGCCATCGGCAGCGGCGACCAGGGCATGGTCGACCTGTCGGGCGTGCTGGCGGAGCGCTATGGGACCTGGATGGGCAAGCTGTTCCTGATCGGCTTCTGGGCGGCCTCGATGTCCTCGCTGGTCGGCGTCTGGAACGGGGTCAGCCTGATGTTCGCGGACTTCTTCGGCCATGTTCAGGGCAAGCCGCATGACCATCCCGACCGGCTGTCGGGCGGGCGCTACTACAAGCTCTACATCTTCTGGCTGACGTTCCCGCCGATGGTCATGCTGTTTCTGGGCCAGCCGGTCTACCTGATCCTTGCCTATGGCGTGCTGGGTGCGCTGTTCATGCCCTTCATGGCGGTCACGCTGCTGTGGATCCTGAACACCGAGCGCACGCCCGTGGCATGGCGCAACAGCCTGGGGATCAACATCATGATGGGCCTTTGCGCCCTGGCCTTCGCCGCCCTGGCCGTGGACCAGCTGCGCGGCGCGATCATGCGGGTGTTCTGACCGTCACCCTGAACGACCGGCGCGCGGCGACGCGCGCCGGTGCTTTCCCGGCGATCAGGGGAAGGACGCGCGATCCGACGATCGCAAGGTGCTGAGCGGCATCATCTACGTCCGGCGCAACGGACTTCGCCGGCAAGATGCGTCCGCGGTTCATGGTCCATGCAAGACGCTGTATGACCGGTTCGCCCGCTGGTCCCGCATGGGCATTTTCGCCAGGATATTCCAGGACGCTCGACAGAAGTTCGGCGGCGTAGCCGCTGCAATCGTGCCGCGCATTGCTCGTGGGACGGTAGACAGCAGCGAAGGCTGGGCCGCCATCGACAAGCGAACGCCCGCTGACCTGGCTGAACGGCGTCTGCCGCTTGCCTAGCCGCCACGAAGAGCGCGCTGATGTTGACAGGGGGGCCGTCCTCCCCGGCGGTGCCCTCATCTGCCTGGACCAGATCAGAAGGTCTTGTCTGATGCTCTCAGTCGCGGCCCAGCAGCCCCCGCTCTTGCGCCCGATCGACCAGCATCTTCACGCTGGAGGGCTGCCACCTGTCCCGTCCGCGCGGTGTGCGCTCCCGCATCTCTTCAAGGCGCCGGCCGATCCCCTGCAGCGTGATCTCCGGATCTGCCCCCTTGATGGCGGCGACGATGGCGAGAAGCCGGTCGTTGGTCGCCGCCGGGCGGGCCCTTTCCAGGACGCTCTTCGGAAGCAGGCCCTCGCGTACAAAGCGGGCAACGGCGCGGCGGAGCCGCTCGACGGACCACGTCGGTGCACCTGGCTGGCGCCGGGCGTTGATGATGCGGGCAAGGTCCTGCCAGGGCATATCCGGGCGATGGCGGCGCACCAGGGGGACCCATTCCTGCGCATTGGCTTCGAGCTTCGCGAAATAGCTCTCGTCCCGGGCGTGGGCGACCTTGCGCCGCGCCACGCTGTCGCCGCGCCGCAGCCCCGGGTTTCCACCGACTCTACCAGCGGCCCGGGCAGACGCCAGCCCGGCCATGGTCCGCTCGCGGATCAACGCCCGCTCCAACTCAGCCGCGGCACCCAGCACCTGGAGGGTGAACTTGCCCTGCGGGCTGGCTGTGTCGATCGGGTCATGGAGCGAGCGGAAGTACGCGCCGCGCGCTTCGACCGCTTCGATCACCTCAAGAAGATGCGACAGCGAGCGCGCCAATCGATCGATCCTGACCACGACCAGCGTGTCCCCGCCCTGGATCTCGCGCATCAGCCGCGCAAGGACCGGGCGGGCACGTGATCCGCCCGAGCCCGTCTCCGAGCGGATGTCCTTGCAACCCGCCGCGCGCAATTCCGCAATCTGCGGACCCGTTGTCTGCTCGCGCGTCGAGACGCGGGCGTAGCCGATCAGCATGAGCGGGTTTCGGGTGTCATGCCGTCCAAGGCAGCAACTCGGTTGCTTCTGGAACTGCTGGCGTGACGAAGGCCTGGACCGAGGCGGTCAACGATGCCGCCGGACAGCTGATGGTTGTCTTGAGGAGGCCACCGCCCGGCCCGACAGGAAGAGCGCCGCATCTCTCCGCTGACGTGGCCTGATCTTCGTTACGTATCATCATCGTCCCTGCCACGTCCCGCGGCTTTCGTTCATGTGAGGATGGTGGTCCTGCAGCGATCTACAATTCCAAGACACGCCATAAAACGACCGTTTGTAAACGCCGGGAGTGCCTGCTGCCAGGCGATACTCGACCTGCCCGGCGTCCCGAAGTCCGGCAGGGCAGGGGCTCAGCCTTCCTCGCCCGCCATGTGCCGGATTCTGTTCACTTCGCCAGATACACTTTGCCCGCTTGCGGGCACGGCACCAGATCTCATAGCGGCAAAACCCCTATGCAAGTAGAGATAAGGGCATTTACGAGTAATCATTGTGAGGGAGAAGATTTGAATTCAAATGGATACCGGTTCACTCCTGCTTCGCTCCGAAGCTCTTGCTGGAAGGCTCGAGGGGATCCTACTGGCAGACCCTGCCTTGGCGCGCCTTTGGCGTATGGAGGCAAGCCTGATGGACGCCGCAGCATCGGTGGGTCTGGAGGGGGAGAGGATCTCGACGCAAGGGATGGTGCTGCGGCTGACCGGCAATCTGGCCATCGAGGAAGATGCGCGGGCGACCGAGATGGCGCTGCGGATCCTGAGCGTGGCCAAGCGGCCTGGTGATCCCTTCGGCGCGCCCATTGAAACGATACGGCGCATTGAAGCCGCAGCCACGCCCTTCGGCCAGCCGATCGACGAGACCGACATGCTGGAGGACTCCGAGCTGCCGCGGGTCGTCGAGGCTGG
>JAPJRA010000670.1 GCA_030824835.1 Geminicoccaceae bacterium
CGGTGGGGTTGGTCGAGGTCCGGCCCAACTCGCGCAACGTGGTGCCGGGCGAGGTCTTCTTCTGCGTCGACTTCCGCCATCCCGACGAGGCCGTGCTCGACCGGATGGAGGCCCAGTTCCGGGCCGCCCTGCCCGAGGTCATGGCGCCGCTGCAGCTCGAGTTCGACGAGAAGCGGATCTGGGAATCGCCGGCGGTGGCGTTCGACCCGGAGCTGATCGCGTGCGTGCGTAAAGGTGCCGAGCAGGCGGGCTATCCCATGCGCGACATGGTCTCGGGTGCCGGCCACGATGCCTGCTACATCGCCCGGGTGGCGCCGACGACGATGATCTTCGTCCCCTGCCTCGGCGGCGTCAGCCACAACGAGAGCGAGAGCACGACCTTCGAGGAATGTGCCGCCGGCGCTCAGGTGCTGCTCAACGCGGTGCTGGAGTTTGACCGGCGGTTCGCGAGCTGAGGGCTCAGCGCGTCGGCGCCACGGCATGGCGCCGGCCGCCGGCGACACAGAGGAGGACGCCTGCGGCGACGGCGAGGAGACCGGGGCTCACCGGTTCGCCGAGCAACGTCGCCGCCAGCGCCAGGCCGAGGAAGGGCTGCAGCAGCTGCAGCTGGCCGATGGCGGCGATCCCGCCCAGCGCCAAGCCGCGGTACCAGAAGACGAAGCCGACGAGCATGCTGAAGATCGAGACATAGGCAAGGGCCACCAGCGACGGCCAGCCGATCCCGGCCCATGAGCGCGGGGCGGTGAGCACCGCCGACGGCAGCATGAGCGGCAGCGCCAGGACCAGCGCCCAGGAAATGACCTGCCAGCCGCCCAGCCGGCGCGCGAGGTGGGCGCCCTCGGCATAGCCCAGGCCGCAGAGCACGATCGCCGCCGTCATCAACAGGTCGCCGCCGAGCGACACCGCACCGGCGCCCTGCCACAGCGCGTAGAGGCCGACCAGCAGGCTGCCGCCGAGCGCGAACGGCCAGAAGGCGGGCTTCGGCCGCTCGCCGCCACGCACGACCCCGAACAGGGCGGTGACCAGTGGCAGGAGGCCGACGAACACCATGGCGTGCGCCGAGGAGACCTCGCGCAGGGCAAGCGCGGTAAGCAGCGGAAAGCCTAGGACGACGCCCAGCGCCACGATCGCCAGCGGTGCCATGTCCGGCCGCTGCGGCAGCGGCTGCCGGCGCAGCCGCAGCAGGCCGAGGCCCAGGAGGCCGGCGATGGCAGCCCGGGCGAAGGTCAGGAACAGCGGGTCGAGCTCGAGCACGGCCACGCGCGTTGCCGGCAGCGAGGCGCTGAAGATCACGACGCCGAGGAAGCCGCTGAGCCAGCCGGCGGCCGTTCGCGAATCGGGGATGGGTTCGTTCTGCATGGCGCGACCATGACCGGCCGGGGCTGGGCGCGCGAGGGACGGTGCATTACAGTTCGGTCGAACTGTACGGGTGACGGAAGCAATACGGATGGCGGGTCTTCCACGCGCCGGGACGCGCACGGAGCAGGTGATGGCGGCGATCCGGGAGAGGATCGGCGGCTCGTCGCCGGCGAGGGGCCGGCGGCTGCCCTCGATCCGCAGCCTCGCCGCCGCCCAGGGCGTGTCGAAGTCGACCGTGGTCGAGGCCTATGAGCGCCTGGTCGCCGAAGGTGCGGTGCAGGCACGTCCGGGGGCAGGCTTCTTCGTCGTCGGCAGGCCGCCCCGGCTGCCACTGGCCGAGACCGGGCCGCGGCTGGATCGGGCGATCGATCCCTTGTGGATCATGCGGCAGTCACTGGAGGCCGACGCGGCGTCGTTCCTGCCCGGGTGCGGCTGGCTGCCGGCGAGCTGGCTGCCGGCGGACGCCATCCGGCGCGGCCTGCGGGCGGCGGCGCGCGCGACCGAGGACGCGCTCGTCGTCTACGGCTCGCCCATGGGCTTCCCGCCCCTGCGCGCCCAGCTTGCCGAACGGTTCGCCGACCGCGGCATCGAGGCGCCGCCGGCGCAGATCCTGCTGACCGATTCGGGCTCGCACGCGATCGATCTCGTCTGCCGGGCGCTGCTCGAGCCCGGCGACGCGGTGCTCGTCGACGATCCCTGCTACTTCAACTTCCTGGGTCAGCTGCGCGCCCATCGGGTGCGTGCCGTCGGCGTCGCCATGACCCAGGTCGGGCCGGACCTCGAGGCCTTCGACCGGGCGGCGGCCGAGCATCGACCGCGGCTCTATCTGACCAATGCCGGGCCGCACAACCCGACCGGGGCATGCCTCGCGCCCGGGACCGCCCACCGCCTCCTGAGGCTGGCCGAGGCCCATGATCTGATCGTGGTCGAGGACGACATCTTCGCCGATCTCGAGCCGCAGCCTGCGGCACCGCGCCTCGCGGCCCTCGACGGTCTGGAGCGGGTGGTGCAGATCGGCAGCTTCTCCAAGACGCTCTCGGCCGCCATCCGCTGCGGCTACATCGCCGGGCAGCGCCAGCGGATCGAGGCCCTGGCGGACCTGCGGCTCGCCAGCACCTTCGGCAGCGACGATCTGCCGGCACGGCTGGTCCACGGGCTGCTGACCGACGGCGGCTACCGCCGCCATGTCGAGGGGCTGCGTGCCAAGCTCGCGCTCGCCATGGGCGAGACGGCGCGCCGGCTGACGGCGGCCGGCCTGCGGCTCTGGACCGAGCCGTGCTGTGGGATGTTCCTCTGGGCAGAGCTGCCGGATGGGCTGGACTCGGCGGTGATCGCCCGCCGCGCCATGGAGGAAGGGGTGATGCTGGCGCCGGGCAACGTGTTCAGTGTCGGGCAGACGGCCGGGCGCCATCTCCGCTTCAATGTCGCCCAGTGCGCGCACCCGCGCATCTTCGAGGTCCTGCAGCAGGCGATGCGCGCTGGAGGGCCCTGACCCAGTAGGCACCCCGTCAGGCCAGCCCTGGACAAGAAGCAACCGGTTCGGCCTAATCGGTGTATATATTGGACGCCTTGAGGTGATTGGATGTCGATGAAGCGCGCGATTGAGTTC
>JAPJRA010000671.1 GCA_030824835.1 Geminicoccaceae bacterium
GCTGGAGCCCGGTCAGCAGCAGCGGGTCCGCGCCACCGCCAGCGCGCTGCCGACCTGCGACGGTGCGCGCAAGGCCGCGACGCTGATCGCCGACCTCGCCGGCAGCCTCACCGGTGGCGAAGGCCGCGGCCGGCCAGCGCAGGTCCTGCACCGCTCGTTCTGAGCCACCTCAAGGCCGCGGTCGTTCCAGCGCGGCGAGGCAGTCGGCCTCGGGCGGGCGGCCGAAGCTGATCACCAGGCTCGGATGCCAGCGGCGGCCGAGCAGGACGAACTGCGCATGGCGGTAGAGATGCCAGGGCAGCTCGGGGCTGTCCTTGGCCCGCCGCTCGGCGTCCACCACCTGGTCGACGATCATCCCCCGGCGCCGGAACGGGCCGAAATCCTGCTGGTCGACGATGCAGACGGGGTCCATGTTGCGCTCGGCGCACTGCCGCTCGACCAGCCCGGCCACGTTCTCGAGGCTGTCGCCCTCCAGCCCGAGCATGGTCACGGCAACGACCGTCCGCGGCACGGGCTTGGCCGCCGACGCCGGGGGGGACGGCTTGGGTGGCGGCGGTGCGGCTGGCTTCGGCACAGGCTTGGCGTCGACGACGGGTGCGGCAGGCGGCGGTGCCGGCTCGTTGGGCGGCCGGAGCCAGCGACCGAGGGCCTCCTTCACCCGCCCTGCCTCGCCGCCTCGTTGATCGCGCGCGCGCAGCGCCGGCCCATGTCGGCCGCATCCTGGCGCGACATGCTGGGGCCCACCACGCGACGGGTGCCGTCGATCAGATGCACGGCCACGGAGAAGCGCTCTCCGGCCTCCTCGACCAGGGAGGGCACCGTCTCGATCAGGACACGGCTGACCTCGTCCGGGCGTACCGCCTCGCCGTTGGGAAGGATCGCCAACGGGAACATCGCTCCGGGCGGTGAGGAGATGGTCGTCAAATGAGGATCCGGTCCTTGTCCCAATCCAGCCCGATCATCTCCTTGCCCTCGAACCGGCCCATGCCGAAGCAGTTATAGTCTTCCGGCACGGTCGTTTTGAAGAACGAAATGCGCTGGGCATAGTCACGCTGCCCGAGCTGCGCACCCAGCTCGTCGCGCACGAAGGACAGGTAGCTTGCGACATGCTTCGGCCGGGCGAGATAGGCCTTGAAGAAGCCGCACAGGAACATGCGCAGGGAGAACGGGTGCGCATGCAGATACTGGAAGACCGCAGCCGCCACCTGCGGATAGCGCGGCGACATGAAGTCGTCGACGACGAGCACGCCCCGATCATCGAGCAGTCGGTCGGCCAGGGCCAGGTCGTGCGCGCAGGCCGACCCGGTATGCTCGCCGTCGACGTGGACCCAACGGCACTGTCCGGACAGCGCGAGGAGCTCGGTCAGGGGCAGTCGGCTGGAGACACACGGGTAGCAGACGATATTGTCGGCCCTGATGCCGGCGAGCATGGTACGCACCGACTCCAGCCGGTAGGGGTCGACGAGGACCAGCTGCTCCTGCGGCCGCAGATGCAGGCAGGTCATCGCCGCGGACTTGCCGTGATAGACGCCGATCTCGACGGCGTGGCCCTTGATCCGCTGCCGCTTCTGCCAGGCCAGCAGGCAGTCCCAGATCACGGCCGAGTCCTCGGTGAACCAGCCCGGCAGGCCGGCGAAGCGGTCCTGGTAGCTGCGCAGCGTGTCCATGGTCGAGTGATCCGCGCTTCGACGCCTGTCTTGATGATGGTGGGTGCGGCACCGGTCAGCAACCGGCAATCGGCCGGACACGGCGGTTGACGCTCCGATGGCTTTGCGCCAATGGTTCGACGGCAAAAAAACGTTTCAAAAGCGCAGGGAGTTTGCCGGATGAAAGCCTCACGCTTCGCCTTGGCCTTTGCGTCGGCTCTGCTCGCCGGCAGCACACTGGCCAGCGCCGACCAGGCCTTCTGGGCCGATGCCGCCAAGCCCTACGAGGGCGTCACGATCCGCGGCGTCTCCGAGAGCACGCCGCCGTCCAATTACGTCAAGGACGTGATCGCACCCCAATTCACGAAGGACACCGGGATCAAGGTCGAGTTCGAGACCACGTCCTGGGATCAGATGTACGACAAGGCGATCAAGGACATGGAGGCCAAGACCGGCCTCTACGACTTCGTCTACATCGAGCAGGACATCATCTACAGCTACCTGAGCCGCAACTTCCTGGTCGACATCACGAAGTCGCTGAAGGACGACCCGAAGATCGCCGATCCCTCGTTCAGCCCGGCGGAATTCACCTCGTTCATCGACTACTTCAAGGACCCGAAGACCCAGGACCTCTACGGCGTGCCGATGGAGGCCTTCGTCAAGGTCTATCTCTACCGCAAGGACCTGTTCGAGGACCCGAAGATCCAGGAGGCGTTCAAGGCCAAGTATGGTCGTGACCTGGCACCGGCCAAGACCTTCCAGGAATATCAGGACAACGCCGACTTCTTCACCGCCTGGGGCAAGGATAACGATCTCGACCTGTGGGGCACCACGGTCCAGGCCTCGTCCGGCCACCCGGCGTCGTTCTACGAGTTCTTCGAATCGATCGCGCCGGCCTGGGGTGTGCCCAACTGGGGCCTCAACATGGACACCTGGGCCGCCAGCGTCGAGCGCGGCGGCAAGATGAACAGCCCCGAGGCCAAGCAGGCGCTGGCCTTCTGGATCGGCCTGCTCAAGGACGCGCCACCCGAGGCCACCTCCAGCACCTGGGACGAGGTCGCGGCCTCGTTCGCGGCCGGCCGCGCGGCACAAGGCTGGGTCTACGGCGAGAACGCTGCCTGGATCGCCACCGACGCCACCAAGTCCAACGTCGTCGGCAAGGTCGGCGTGGCCCTGCCGCCGACGGCCCCGGGTGTGATCGAGGCCGCCGAGAAGCACGAGGGCTATATCGGCTACTACGACGGCGGCGCCTTTGGCATCCCGCACTCCTCGAAGAACAAGGAGGCGGCGCTGCTCTGGCTGCAGTATATCGGCC
>JAPJRA010000672.1 GCA_030824835.1 Geminicoccaceae bacterium
GGGTAGTGGCAGCGGACACGGCCGCGCGGCCCGTCGACGAAGCCCGGCGGCACGCGTCGGCAATGGTCGGTGACGTTGGCGCAGCGCGGGTTGAACAGGCAGCCGGCCGGTCGGTCCAGGACGCCGGGAACGACCCCAGGTATCGTCGGCAGCAGGCGGCCGACCGAGCGCTCCGGCAGGGCTGCCAGCAGCGCTGCCGTGTAGGGGTGCATGGCGTCGGCGAACAGGCCCTCGACCCCCTGCGCCTCGACCTGCTGGCCGGCATACTGGACCACGACCCGCTCCACGGTCTCGGCCACGACGCCCATGTCGTGGGTGATCAGGATCAGCGCCATGCCGCGGTCGCGCTGCAGGTCGAGCAAAAGGTCGAGGATCTGCGCCTGGATGGTGACGTCGAGTGCGGTGGTCGGCTCGTCGGCGATCAAGAGCTTCGGGTTGCAGGCGATCGCCATGGCGATCATCACCCGCTGGCTCATGCCGCCGGAGAGTTGGTGAGGATAGGCACCCAGGCGGTCCTGCGGCGACGGGATGCCGACGAAATCCAGCAGCTCCAGCGCCCGGACGCGCGCCGCCTTGCGGCTCATCCCCTCATGGTAGCGCAGCGCCTCGGTCAGCTGAAACTCGACCGTGAAGCAAGGGTTCAAGGAGCTCATCGGCTCCTGAAAGATCATCGCCATGTCCTTGCCGACCAGCCGCCGCCGCTGCCGCGCGCTGAGCTGCAGCAGCGGCTCGCCCTGGAACGCCAGCCGGTCGGCGGTGATCTTGGCGGTCCACGGCAAGAGGCCCATGACCGCCAGCATGGCGACACTCTTGCCCGACCCGCTCTCGCCGACGACGCCCACCACCTCGCCCGTGTCCACGGTGAGGTCGACGCCGTCCACGGCCTTGAGCGGGCCCAGCGAGGTGCGGAACTCGACGGAGAGGTTCCTGATCTCGAGCAGGGGTGCGGCCATGACGCTCAGCTCCGCTTGAGCTTGGGGTCGAGCGCGTCGCGCAGGCCGTCGCCGGCGAGGTTGAACGCGAGCACCGTGATCAGGATGGCGAGGCCCGGGAACGTCACCACCCACCAGGCGCGGAGCACGAACTCGCGCGCGTCAGCCAGCATGCTGCCCCATTCCGGTGTCGGCGGCTGGGCGCCGAGGCCGAGGAAGCCAAGGGCCGCGGCGTCGAGGATGGCGTTGGAGAAGCCCAGCGTCGACTGCACGATGAGCGGCGCCCAGCAGTTGGGCAGCACCGTCTTGAACATCAGCCGCAGGGTGCCGGCACCGGCCACCCGGCTGGCGACGACATAGTCCTTGGACATCTCGGTGATCACCGAGGCCCGGGTCAGGCGGGTGAACTGCGGCAGGTAGGTGATCGAGACCGCCACCATGGCATTGATCAGTCCCGGACCCAGTATGGCGACGATGACGATCGCCAGCAGCAGGCTCGGCAGGGCCAGGACGATGTCCATCAGCCGCATGATCATCGTCTCGGTCCAGCCGCGGGCGAACCCGGCGATCAGGCCCAGAACGATGCCGATGCTGAGCGAGAGCGTGATGACGATGGCGCCGATCAGCAGCGAGAAACGCGAGCCGTAGACGATCCGGGAGAAGATGTCCCGGCCCACGGCGTCGGTACCCAGCGGGTAGGTCCACGACCCGCCCTCGAGCCAGGCTGGCGGCTGCAGGAACGCCTCGCGGAACTGCTCGGTCGGGTCGTGCGGGGCGATGACCCCGGCCAGGATCGCCGCGAGCACCACGACCACGATGACGCCCAGCCCGGCGACGGCGCCGGCATTCTCGCTGAAATAGTACCAGAACTCGCCCAGGCGTGACGGCGGCGCCTGGATCAGGTCGGGATCGGTGGCCACGGCCGGTTGCGTCGCCATGCTCACCTCGCGTGCCGGATGCGTGGGTTGATCAGGCCGTAGAGCAGGTCGACCACGAGATTGACCAGCATCACGATGCTGGCGATCAGGATCACGCCGCCCTGCACCGACGGGTAGTCGCGCCGGGAGATCGAATCGACCAGCCATTTGCCGACGCCCGGCCAAGCGAAGATGGTCTCGGTCAGGATGGCGCCGCCGAACAGCGTGCCGACCAGAAGACCGACCACCGTCACCACCGGGATCAGCGCGTTGCGCAGCGCGTGCAGGCCGATCACGCGGGCGGGCGGCAGGCCCTTGGCGCGCGCGGTGCGGACATAGTCCTCGCCCAACACCTCGAGCATGGCCGAGCGGGTCTGCCGGGCGATGACCGCCAGGGGGATGGTACCCAGGACGATCGCCGGCAGCACGAGATGCGATAGGGCGGAGCGGAACGCACCTTTCTCGTCGCTGAGCAGGCTGTCGATCAGCATGAAGCCGGTCTTGGCCTCGACGAAATAGGTGAGCGAGATCCGGCCCGAGACCGGGGTCCATTGCAGGATCCCCGAGAACAGGATGATCAGCAGCAGGCCCCACCAGAAGATCGGCATCGAGAAGCCGGTGAGCGAGATGCCCATCACCGTGTGGTCGAAGATCGAGCCGCGCTTGACCGCGGCGATGATCCCAGCGGGCAGGCCGATCACCAGGGCCAGCAGCATGCCGGCCACCGACAGCTCGACCGTGGCCGGGAACAGGGTAAAGAACTCGTTCAGCACCGGCTGCCGCGTGACGATCGAGCTGCCGAGATCGCCTTGCAGCAGGCTGCCGAGGAAGCTCAGATACTGGACCAACACCGGCCGGTCGAACCCGAACTGGGTCATCAGCTCGGCATGGCGGGCGTCGCTCATGCCGCGCTCGCCGACCATCATCAGGATCGGGTCGCCGGGCACGAGCCGGATCAGCATGAAGGCGACGAACGTGACGCCCAGGAAGGTCGGCACGAGCACGGCGAGCCTGCTGGCGAAGAACCGCAGCATGTCAGCCTCCGCCTACGGCCAGCGGGCGCCACGCTTCCGCTCGAACGTCTCTCATGCGTTCCCGTCCCGCCTCGG
>JAPJRA010000673.1 GCA_030824835.1 Geminicoccaceae bacterium
GGGAGGCGATCGCCGCGATGCCGGGATCGAACATGCGGCTGATCAGCGAGACCATCATCATCGGCAGCGGCACATGCGAGGGATCGAACAGCCACATCGAGACCGCGTAATTGTCGAACGAGGTGACGAAGGCGAACAACGCGCCGGCCACCAGACCCGGCATGATCTGCGGCCGGGTGATGCGCCAGAAGGCCTGGAAATGACTGGCCCCCAGGGTGCGGGCCGCTTCCTCGATGCTGGGGTTGATCGTCACCAGGCTGGCCGACACGGTGCGGACGACGTAGGGCGCCGTCACCAGCACGTGGCCGATGACCAGATTGACGAACGCGTCCTGCGACCCGATCGACGAGAACAGGCGCAACAGGGCGATCCCGGTGACCAGGGTCGGAAAGATGAGCGGCGAGAGGATCAGAGCCTGGACCAGGCCGCGGCCCGGAAAGCGCAGACGGACCAGGCCGATGGCCGTGGGCGTCCCGAGCAGCACCGCCCCCGAGGCCGCCACCGCGCTCAAGAGGACGCTGAAGCGGAACGAGCCGGTGAAGTCAGGCTCGTTCAGCACCTTTCCGTACCATTCCAGCGTGAAGCCCTTGGGCGGGAACGTCACGAAGGGCGTGTCCGATACCGACAGGACGATCGGGATGATCAACGGCAGCAGCAGGAACGCCACGATGATGAGCGTCAGCCCATAGATGAGCGGTGCGCCCCGCCCGAGACCACTCTCCGACATCACGCCGTCTCCGTCGCTTGAGTGCGGAAGCGGCGCTCGACGAGGGTCATGTAGAGCAGGTTGATCGCCATCACGATCACCACCATGACCGTGGCGATGGCCGCGCCGAATGGCCAGTCGAACACCGACAGGATCTGCTCCTCGACCAGCGTGCCCAGCATCTTGGTGAAATTGCCGCCCAGCAGCGCCGGCAGGATGAACGAGCTCGCGGTGAGGGAGAACACCAGCGTGCAGCCGACACCGAGGCCCGGCACGCTCAGCGGCAGGGTTATCCGGCGGAACACGGTGAGGCTCGAGCCGCCCAGCGTGCGCGCCGCATCCTCGACGGCGGGGTCGATCCGGCCGATCGCGGCGGCGAGCGGCAGCACCATCATGGGCAGGAACACCTGCGCCGAGCCGATGATGATCGCCCATTCGGTATAGAGCAGCTCGACCGGGCCCAGGCCCAGGGTCGAGAGCACCCAGTTCAGCACGCCGACATTGCTGTTGGCGAGAATGGTGCGCCATGCATAGGCGCGGACCACGACGTTCACGAGCAACGGTGCGATGACCAGGACGGTCAGCATGCGGCCGACCAGGGCCGGCCCACGGGCCATGACCAGCGCCAGCGGATAGGCCAGCACCATGGTCGCCAAAGTCGTGAGCAGGCTGATCCGCAGCGTGGTCAGCAGCACCGTGCGATAGAGATCGACGGTCGCCAGACGCCCGTAATTGGCCAACGTCAACTGGCTGGTCAGCGTGCCGTCCGGCAATTGCTGCAGGAAGCTGTAGCGCACCATCAGGCCGACCGGCAGCACGAAGCAGGCCAGGAAGAACAGGATGGCGGGCCCGAGCAGGACGAGTGCCGCCAGACGGTCGCCGCGGGCCCGCCGCGGCGCCGCGATCGGCACGCCAAGAGCGGCAGCCGCACCGCCCGGCGCTGCGATCTGCGCGTTTTGGGAAGAGACGTTGGAGGACACCAGGCCAGCCTTCCTTCACCCCGACATGACGTCACGCCAGGTTTGCATCAACAAGTTTTCATATTATTGTCGACAAAACAATAAGTTTTTGTGCATAAAATTGCGCCTCTTAGTGCCGCAAAAAGAGGCATTGGAGTCGACGAGCGGAGTGAAGGTGCCTACAATGCGGCTTCGGACAGGCGGCTTGGTGACGATGATGAGGCGAACGAGCGCAAACGGTGGCGAGAGGGTGGCGGGTGACGCGGAGGAGAGCGAGGACGGCGGTGGCGACGACCTGATCTACGAGCAGATCCACAGCGCGATCGCGGCACAGGATCTGCCGCCCGGAACGCGCCTGCGTGAGGACGAGATGCGCAAGATCTTCGGCGTCAGTCGCGCCCGCATCCGCAAGGTCTTTTCCCGCCTTGCCTATGCTGGCCTGGTGACGATTGAGCCGAACAAGGGCGCCTCCGTGTTTCGGCCGACGCCGAAGGAGGCGCGGGAGATCTTCGCCGCCCGCCGCGGCATCGAGGCCACGATCGTCCGCATGCTCACCGGCAGGCTCGGCAAGGCCGACCACGCCCGGCTGAGCCGTCATGTCAATTTGGAAGTGGAAGCCGAAGCGCGGCGCGACTGGAACGAGATGGTGCGCCTGTCGGGTGAGTTTCACCTGGTCCTGGCCGAGATTGCCGGGAACAGCATCCTGCTGCGCTTCCTGCGCGAGCTGGTCACCCGCGAGGCGCTCGTCATTCTGGTCTACGAGCAGCCGGGCAAGCCGAGCTGCTCGCATCACGAGCATCAGCTGATTCTCGACGCGCTCCTCGCTGGCGATGCCGCGCAGGCGACAGCGCGCATGGACGAGCATCTGGCCAATATCGAGGACCGCCTCGATCTGGACAGGGACGCCCGCAAGGTCGTCGACCTCGGCAAGCTGTTCGCGAAGAAGGGCGCGCCGGCCAAGGTCTAGCCGGGAAGCCGGCCGGGATCGAATCCGCCGACGCCTCCCGCCGGCCGCGGCACGCCGATGTGAGCCGTAGCACGACCGCTGGGGGTTGTCCTGGACGGCAGACCCGGACTACGGAACCCCGCCCGGCGCGTGGCGTTGAAGGGTCGGAGCCGCCTCCTGGCGGGCTCCGGCCGGAACGGGCTCCCACCTTGCAGACCGGTCGATTAGGGTGCCCGCGTCGCCGAGGCGTGGGTCGCGTGCATCCCATTGAACGGGTCGGTAGCCGAATTGGAGGTGTGCGTGCGGTTCTGGGAGATGACGACGGCAGGCCAGGCGTTGGCG
>JAPJRA010000674.1 GCA_030824835.1 Geminicoccaceae bacterium
GGCGGACCTTCGACCGCGGCCACCCCGGTGTCCGGCGCGAAGCTGACCCGCCAGGTGCCGCCGCCATCGCGCCACTGGCTGCTGCTGGCGTACTGCCGGGGCAGGTAGTCGCCGGCGGCACGGTCGCCACTGGCGAGGCCGCTGGCCTCGAACGGGAACAACAGCCCCACCATCCCCACCGTGCGGCCGTTCCAGACCACCTTGTAGGACCCGTCCAGCTCAACCACCTCCGTCTCCAACTCGGCGACGTCGATGCCGGCCCAGCTGAACGCGTAGGCCGCCGTCACGCGGCTATCGGCGAACGCCGGCCCGCCCGACATCGCCAGCACGCAGCCCAGGGCCACTGTCATCCGTCCGCTCACGACCTTCTCCCGCACCGCTGCATCGTCGAGGAACTGCCATGCGCGGCCGGCGGGTCAAGCGGTGCCGTCACCACGATTGCCGTACCGTACGAATCCTTGACTTTGCACGGTGGGAGGGGCATCTGTGCTGCACCGCAATAGCGGCCCTCGGCTACCGGCCGCGTAAGGGCGCTTCGCATGAAGCGCTTCCTGCCGGCAGCCAAGTCCTCCTACCAGACAGCCCAGGCACGCGGGGCGTCCACCCAGTCCCCCCTGTGGCGGCAACGAGCACACCGGCACTTTCTGGCCGCGCGGGCTCCTTTCTGCTCGTAATGAAAGACCCTATTCCCTTGACCCAGTTCGCCGATCTTGGCCTCGCGGCACCGCTGCTCGACGCCCTCGCGACCGAAAACTACACCACGCCGACGCCGATCCAGGCGCAGGCTATCCCCTACATCATGGAAGGCCGAGACATTCTGGGCATCGCCCAGACCGGTACCGGCAAGACCGCGGCCTTCGCCCTGCCGATCCTGCACCGCCTCGCCGCCGACCGTCGGCCAGCGTCACCGCACAGCTGCCGGGTCCTGGTCCTGGCGCCGACGCGCGAGCTGGCAAGCCAGATCCAGCAGAGCTTCGAGACCTACGGCCGCAACATGCGCCTGACCTCCACCGTCGTCTTCGGCGGCGTCGACATGCGTCGGCAGGAGCGCGCCATGGCGCGGGGCGTCGACATCCTGGTGGCGACCCCCGGCCGCCTCGTCGACCATCTGGGCCAGCGCACCATCCGGCTCGACCGGGTGGAGGTCGTCGTCCTGGACGAGGTCGACCGCATGCTCGACATCGGCTTCATCCACGCCATCCGGCGGGTGATGAGCCACGTGCCGACCAAGCGGCAGAGCCTGTTCTTCTCGGCCACCCTGCCCAAGGACATTGCGGCCTTGGCGGCCGAGCTGCTCAAGGACCCGGCCACCGTCAAGGTCGTGCCTGTCGCCACCACCGCCGAGCGGATCGAGCAGCGGGTGATCAATGTCGACCAGCCGCAGAAGAAGCTGGTGCTGGCCAAGCTGCTGTCCGACCCCTCGGTGACCCGGGCCATCGTCTTCACCCGGACCAAGCACCGCGCCGATCAGGTCACACGGCATCTCGAGACCGCCGGCGTGGCCGCCGCCGCCATTCACGGCAACAAGTCGCAGAACCAGCGCGAGCGTGCCCTCGGCGGCTTCCGTGACGGCCGCACCCGGGTCCTGGTCGCGACCGACATCGCCGCCCGCGGCATCGACGTCGACGGCGTCAGCCACGTCGTCAATTTCGACCTGCCGGACGTCGCCGAGAGCTACGTCCACCGGATCGGCCGTACCGGCCGCGCCGGCGCCGAGGGCCTGGCGATCTCCTTGTGCGACCCGTCCGAGCGCAGCAACTGGCGCGCCATCGAGAGCCTGATCCGTCAGCGCGTGCCGGTGATCGAGGTCGAGGGCAGCCGGGCCACCGCGGCCGACCGCGCCGCCCACCAGCGTGCCGAGGCCTACGACCCGGCACCGCGCAGCCCGCGCGGTGCTCCGGGCGGTCGCGACGGCAGCGGCCAGCGCCGCTACCAGGGCGCCGCCCCGCCGGCCGGCAACCGCAGCGCACCGGGCCGCTCCGGCCCCGGCCGCAGCGCCTATGCCGGCAACGAAGGCCGCCGCAGCGCCCGCTGAGCGCCGCACCGTCCTGGCCGGTCCTGAGCGACCGGCCAGGACGGCTGCATGCCTGTCAGCCCTGGCCCGCGAGACAGGCCGAAGATCGCGGTCCATCGCTCGTCCCAGCCCGCTCCTGCATGGCGATTCCTGGCGCTCACTCGTTCGGGCTGGCGCACGTGGCCGGTAGGCCCGGCTCTACGGGCACGGGATCCGCATCCACGGCCGCGGAGACGAGGCGATGCCCGGCAGGAGCCGCCATCGTTGCCGCCGGTGGTTGAGCCCGGCCTGTGGCTCCACCAGGGGCATCAATGCAGCCCACCGTCAAACCAGTCGTACCGGTTGCGCCGCACCACCTGCCGCCACCATGCCCGGACCGCGAGCCACGGCCCCGCCGTCAGCAAGGTCAAGACGAGGGCGGCATGCACCAGGAAATCGATCTTCAGCGCCGCCGTCTAATCGCGCAGTCGGGCCAGCATGACGCCGACGATACCGATCGCCAGGAGCGAGCCGATCGACAAGGCCGCACGCTGTCTGGACTTGTATCTTTGCCTGCTTCGCCAGACCGTGCTGACCCGCTTCTTCTCATCCTCATCAAGTGAAGTATGCGACAATATCAGCATCCCTGCGTAGATTTCGACGTCGCGTTATTGCGACTTTTATTGATTATCAGCATTTATTACGCCGCATATTATGTCAAAATACTATTGCCATACATAATTTGGCATATTCATCCAAGTTCGGCAATTTGAATCAAACAGGTAGATAGAAATTCTTCTGCCGACTAAGTCGATTGCTTGTGGTCAACATTGCTGATTATCTTGCCTTGGCGCACATCCTGATCGTGTACACGGCAATATTCTGGTCTCGACCGGCTCTATCTCATGCCCCAAGACTTCCTAGTGGTCTGTCTCTAACATTTGATGCCCGCGTTTGACC
>JAPJRA010000675.1 GCA_030824835.1 Geminicoccaceae bacterium
GAACTCGGCGGCTACGATCTATCGGGGCAGCTCCAGGTACACTTCAATGCCGCGTAAGGGTGCTGCCCGAGTCATTACTTCCCTCGTTGGTGGGTTGCGTGAATACTTGCCGGTTGCAGGCAAGAGGTGTCCGAATCAATTCTAGCGGGCACGCATCGCCAGCGCTGTTGGAACTGCATGATTTGTTCACAAGCAGTCACCTCTTGATCGGATCGGTCGTTCGCTGCTACCAGCCGCTGCGGTGTGGCAGCGGGGAGCCGCACGGCCTTGCCCCAAGAAATGCCCCGTGAGGAATCGACATGCCGACGGTATCGCTGCCACGCCGGGCCGCGCTCGGATTGGTCTCCGCTCTCATGCTGGCTGGGGCCACGCAGGCCCAGGCGGCCAAAACCTCGACTGCTGCGGCGCAGCCGCTGCAAATCGCGGTCGAAGGCGAGTACCCGCCGTTCAACGATACCGACAAGAAGGGCCGCCTGGTCGGGTTCGACGTCGATATCGCCAATGCGCTGTGCAAGGCACTCAACGCCTCGTGCGTGCTGGTCAAGCAGCGCTGGGACCGGATGATCCCCGATCTGGTCGCCGGCAAGTACGACCTCGTCGTCAGCTCGATGTCGATCACGAACGAGCGGCGCCAGAAGATCGATTTCACCAATCCTTATTACCAGACACCCGCCAAGTTCGTGGCCAAGAAGGGCACGTCACTGACTACGTCGCCGACCGGGCTCAAGGGCCAGCGGATCGGTGTCCAGCGTGCAACCAACCACGAGCAGTACCTGAACAGCGTCTATGGCGGAAAGGTCGAGCTCGTGCGCTTCGACACGCTGCCGAAGGCCGAGGCTGCTCTCGCTGCCGGCAAGGTCGATCTCGTGTTCGCGGATGCCATGGGCCTGTCGCAGGGCTTCCTGAAAAGCAAGGCCGGAGCCGGGTACGAGTTCATCGGCCCCGACATTCGCGATGCGGCCTATTTCGGTCAGGGCATCGGCATCGGCGTGCGCAAAGGGCAGGATGAGCTGGTCAAGCAGCTCAACACGGCCCTGGCCAACATCTATGCGGACGGGACGTACCGTCAGATCGAGCAGCGCTACTTCAGCTTCCAGATCGGGCAGTGGAAAGCCGCTGCAAGCAACTGACGTCGGTGTGGGAGCATGACGAGAAAAGGCGCCCCGGATCGGCCGGGGCGCCTGGGTACTCAAGACGTAGAGGTACGTGACGGGTCAGTTCGCCGTGCGCGGCCGGTCGCCGATGCCACCGTTGCGCTCGCTGCTCGATGCGGCTCCCCCGAGGGTACTGGAGATGGAAGCCTCAGGCCCGGTACGGGCGGCCTCCATTTTACCGGCGAAACCGGAGCTCGACTGACCGAGCCGCAGATTGTTTTGCACGTAGCTTACGCCTGATACCTGCTCGGCCAACTCCTCGGCCCGCCGGCGGGCGCTGCGGCTGTCGACGGTACCGCTGAGGGTGACCTCGCCACCGCTTACCGACACCTCGATATCGCTCGCATCGACATAGCGGTCATCGGCCAGTCGGTCGCTCACGTCGTCCTGGATACGGGCATCCGAGCGGCGATAACCTTTGGGGCCGCGGCCGCGATGGTCCATCTCGCGCCGCTGCTCGGCGTCACGATCGCCGAACCAGGAGGCGACCTCGTCCGAAGCGCGCTCGAAGAAGCCCCGATCCTGATCATCGCGGCCGGGGGCCGAACGATAGCGGTCGCCGTTTCCGCGACCGCGATAGTCGTCGCGCGGCCGGCTGTCGTCGTGATAGACGCGGCCTATCTCTCGGACGGACCGATCGTCCAGACGCTCTCCACGGAGACTGGGGCCGCGGCCGGTCGAGCCGTAATCCTCGCGGCTGTAATTCCGGCTGCCGCCGCTGCGGAAGCCATCGTCATCCCTCCCACGCCCCCAGAAACCGTCCCGATCCCGGGGATCGTCGCGCTCATATCGCGGCTCGGGGCTGCGTCGTTCGCGCCATCGATCGTCGTCTGCCATGATCTCGATCCTTTCGTTTGGCCTCTCGACCGGAACGCCGTCCGGTTAGGTGAGAGAACGACCGAGCTCACTGCCAGTTCCGTCGTCGATTGCATCCACCGGATCCATGGCAGGGGCCACGCTCATCCGGCCGTCCGCCTGACGCTGCACGCGGACCGGAACACCATAGACCGCCTCGAGGGAAGCAGCCGTCAACACGCGGTCGGGTGGGCCTAGCGCTCGCAACGCGCCCTGATGGAGCATGGCCACGGAGGTGGCGCAGGCAAAGGCGTGCTCGGGGTGGTGGGTCGAGAGCACGATGCCGAGGCCGCGCGCACGCAAGGTCCGCACATGCTGCAGCACCTTGATCTGATTGCCGAAATCGAGGCTGGCGGTGGGTTCGTCCATGACCAGCAATGGCGAGGCCTGAGCCAAGGCGCGTGCAATCAGGGTCAGCTGACGCTGGCCTCCACTGAGGCTGCCATACTCGTCATCAGCCAGATGGAGAATGCCTAAAGCAGCCAGCGCGTCCCGGGCCAGCGCCCGATCGTGCCGGCCCGGTCCGGCGAACGGGTTCAGATGCGCAGCTCGGCCCATCAGCACCATGCCCAGCACGGTGTGCGCAAACGGGGCGGTCTGCGCCTGCGGCACATAGGCGATGCGGCGGGCGATCGCCGCGCGAGGCCAGGCCGCGATGGGCGTGCCGTCGAGCAGCAGCGACCCGCCCTGCGCGGGTAGCAGACCCAGCAGCGTGCGGAACAACGTCGTCTTGCCGACGCCGTTGGGGCCGAGCAGGCACAGGACCTCGCCCGGGCCGACCGACAGCGTGACGCCGCGGCCGACCGGCTTGCCCGGGTAGCCGAAGTCCAGCCTCTGGGCTTCGAGCCTCATGCCCAGCCGGTACGGCCGCGGGCCAGCAGCCAGAGGAAGAAACGGGCGCCGAGCAATGCGGTGAGGATGCCGAGCGGTGTCTCGACCGTG
>JAPJRA010000676.1 GCA_030824835.1 Geminicoccaceae bacterium
CCAGCCGCCGCCTGCACATCCCCTCTACAACCAACCAACGATGAGAAAGAGCATTCGTCGCGGGGCCGAAACCCCCTTGTCGTAGGGACGAACCGTCCCTTCCGCCCAACCTGCCGGCTCGGCGGCGACGAGCGGGGGTATACCCACGCGCCGCCGACCCCGCAACCCCCTATTTTGCCTTCAAACCATCATTCCCCCAACACCCCCCACGCCGCACCACGTGCGCCAAGGGGGGAACGGCGGCTCACGCCGCCGCGGCGCGTAGGGTCGCCCGCACTGGATGCCGGATCGACCACGGCTCGCTGGGGACCATGCGGCGTGTCGTGACGCGGCGGGTGCCACAGCCGGCACGGGCAGCTCTCGACCGTGAACCCGCCAGCATCTGCGGGTGCGCGCGATCGGCGCCAGGGCGAGCGCGACGCCGTCAGGCTCCGCCCGCTCGCCTCGGCCATGCGGGCCCCGGTCTCGTCCATAGCGGCGTCCGCTCCGGCAGCGCGAGGCTTGGAGCCGATCGGCCCTAGCGCTCGCGCAGCCGCCTGATCTCGTCGCGCGCCAGCTCGTCGCAGCGCTCGTTGTCGACGTGGCCGGCATGACCCTTGAGCCAGCGCCAGTCGACTTGGTGAGTCCGTCGGGCGGTGTCCAGGCGCTCCCACAGGTCCTGGTTCTTGACCGGCTTCTTGTCGGCGGTGCGCCAGCCGCGCCTGCGCCAGGCATCGATCCACTCGGTGATGCCCTTGCGCAAATACTGGCTGTCGGTGAACAGGCGGACCCGACTCGGTCTTTTCAGCGTTTCCAGGGCGGCGATCGCCGCCATCAGCTCCATGCGGTTGTTGGTGGTCAGCCGTTCGCCGCCGGACAGCTCGCGGCGCTTGCCCTTCCAGGCCAGGATCGCACCCCAGCCGCCGGGGCCGGGATTGCCGCTGCAGGCACCGTCGGTGTGGATCTCGACCGGCTCGTCATCGGCCGCGATGTCGGTCATGCGAGGCCGTAGGCGGCGGGGCCGCTGGCCTGACGGTGAAAGCGCAGCCGTCGCAGGTATTCCCGCGGATCCTTGGGCTTGACCATGGCGCCCTCGACCCGATGCAGCCAGTCGTAGAGCCTGGTCAGCAGGAAGCGCAGGGCGGCACCACGGGCGAGGATCGGCAGCGCCGCGAGCTCGGCCGCCGTCAGTGGACGATGCCGCCGGTAGCCCTGGAGCAGCGCCTGCGCCTTGGTCAGGTTGAACGAGCCGTCGGGCTCGAAGCACCAAGCATTGATGCAGATGGCGATGTCGTAGGCCAGCAGATCGTTGCAGGCGAAATAGAAGTCGATGATGCCGGTCACCCGGTCGCCGGCGAAGAAGACATTGTCGGGGAACAGGTCGGCATGGATCACGCCGGCGGGCAGATCTCGTGGCCAGCGCCCGGCTATGTCGGCGAGGTCGGCCTCGATCTCGTCGCCGAGGCCCGGCTCGACCGTGTCGGCCCGGCCGCGGCAGGAGTCGAACAGGGTATACCAGCCCGCCACGGAGAGGGCATTGGCCCGGGTCAGGGCGAAATCGCTGGCCGCCAGATGCAGATCGGCCAAGGCTTCACCCAACGCAGCGCAGCGCTCGACGGTGATGCGTCGCGGCCAGCGCCCGTCGAGCAGGCTGACGATGGCCGCAGGCTTCCCCGCGAGCTGGCGCAGCGCCTGGCTGTCCCGCCCATGCACCGGCAATGGGCACGGCAGCCCCTGACGGGCCAGATGCTCCATGAGACCCAGGAAAAACGGCAGGTCCGCAGCCTCGACCCGCTTCTCGTAGATCGTGAGGATGTAGCGGCCGCGCTCGGTCGCGAGGCGGAAATTGGAGTTCTCGACGCCCTCGGTGATCCCTTCCAGGCCCACCGGGGCACCCAGCTCGTAGTCGGCAAGAAAGGCCGCAAGGGCGGCACGTGAGACCTCGGTATAGACGGCCACCGGATCAGGACGCCTGCCTTGCCAGCGGGATCGGGGGGGCCCGGAAGCTGACATTCTCGTCAGCGACGCGAACCTCCTCGACGGTCACCGCAAAGCGCGAGCGACAGGATTCGACGACCTGCTCGACTAACAGCTCCGGCGCGGACGCGCCGGCGGAGACGCCCAGCGTCCGCACACCATCCAGCCAGGCCCAGTCGATGTCGGCGGCCGAGGTGATCAGGTGCGCGCGCGCGCTGCCACCGTTCCGGGCGACCTCGACCAGACGGACGGAATTGGACGAATTAGGAGCACCGACGACCAGGAACAGGTCGGCACGTGGGGCGATCGCCGCAACGGCACGCTGCCGGTTGGTGGTCGCATAGCAGATATCCTCGTTGCGCGGCCCGTCGATCAGCGGAAAGCGCCGGCGCAGCACGGCCACGATGGCGGCGGTATCGGCCAGCGACAGCGTGGTTTGCGTCGAATAGGCAAGCGCCGCCGGGTTCGCCACCATCACGGCCTCGGCCTCGGCCACGGTCTCCACGAGCATCACCGAGCCCGGTGCCACCTGCCCCATGGTGCCGACGACTTCGGGGTGCCCCGCATGACCGATCAGCAGCACGGTGCGGCCGGCCTTCTGGTGCTGCTCGACCTCGCGGTGAACCTTGGACACGAGTGGACAGGTTGCATCGGCAAACAGCAGACGACGGCGGCGGGCCTCGGCAGGCACGCTCTTCGGTACGCCGTGCGCGGAAAAAACCACCAGCCCGTCGTCCGGCACCTCGTCCAGCTCGTCGACGAACACAGCGCCCATGTCGCGCAGCTCGTCGACCACATGGCGGTTGTGGACGATCTCGTGGCGGACATAGACCGGCGGCCCGTTCTTGCGCAGCGCTTCCTTGACCATGTCGATGGCCCGCTCGACACCGGCACAGAACCCTCGCGGACCGGCGAGCAGGATGGTGAGCGGCGGGCGGGCGAGATTGGGCAAGGGCTGGGCTTTCGCATGGTGACGACGAGCGTGGGTACCACAT
>JAPJRA010000677.1 GCA_030824835.1 Geminicoccaceae bacterium
CGATCAACTTCGCGCAGGCGAACCGCAAGGAGACCGACGACAATACCGAGTTCTTCAGCCTGAACTTCGGCACCAGGTTCTGATGCGGCCCAGCGGCGCCAGACGGGCCCCGGGCTGGCCGGCGCTTCCGACCCTGGCCCTGCTGCTGGCCACCGCGACAGCCCTCCTGCAGCCCGTGCGGGCCGAGGACAAGCTGCCGCCGGCGGTGGCGGCGGTGATCGACTACCAGCGTATCCTGCGCGAGGCGCGGGCGGCCCGGGCGGTCCGGGATCAGGTCGAGACGCGGCGCAAGCTGTACCAGGACGAGATCGCCAAGGAGGAGCAGCGGCTGCACGAGCAGGACAAGGAGCTGGCGCGGCAGCGCAGCATCCTGACGGCCGAAGAGTTCGCGGCGCAGCGCAGCTCGTTCGAGTCCGACGTCGCGGGCGTCCAGCGCATGGCGCAGGAGCGGCGGCGGCAGCTGGATCAGGCGGCTGCGGCGGCACTGAACGAGGTGCGCACCGCCATGATTCAGGTGGTGGGCGAGCTCGCCACCGTGCGCGGCTTCAATCTGGTACTGCCGACCAGCGGCCTGTTGCTGTTCTCGCCCACGATCGACCTGACCGACGAGGTGCTCGGCAAGCTGGACGAGAAACTGCCCAACATCAAGGTGCCTGAGAAGCTCGAGTGAGTGGCCACCGGCCGCGATGCGGCGCCATTTCGTCTCGGCTCTGTTGACGTCCCCCCCTCATTCCGTCTAGGCGACGCATCCCGTTTGGCGGATGGCCCGGCGGTCCCATCATCCTCGGGGAAGGATCGGAGAACATGAGCGAGCAGTCCTTGGCGTCGGGGACGGAGCTGGCCGACATCGACATCGCCGGCATCATGCGGATGATCCCGCACCGCTACCCGTTCCTGCTGATCGATCGCGTCGTCGAGCTGCAGGCCTTCCAGCGCGCGGTGGGAATCAAGAACGTCACCATCAACGAGCCGTTCTTCCCGGGGCACTTCCCGAGCGATCCGATCATGCCGGGCGTGCTGCTGGTCGAGGCGATGGCGCAGACCGCGGCGGTGCTCGCGGTCGCCGGCCTGGGGCCGACGCACGCGGGCAACCCGGTCTACTTCATGAGCATCGACAATGCACGGTTCCGGCGCCCGGTCCGACCGGGCGACCAAGTCCGTCTCGAGATCACGGTCCTGCGCAACAAGATGGGCGTTTGGAAGTTCGCCGGCAGGGCCGTGGTGGATGGCGCCTTGTCCGCCGAGGCGGAGTTCAGCGCCAAGATCATGAGCCGCTGACCGCCGCTCAGCCGCGCTCGGCGATCGGCACGTAGCTGCGCAGCGGCGCGCCGGTGTAGCGCTGCCGCGGGCGGCCGATCTTCTGCTCCGGGTCCTCGATCATCTCGTTCCACTGCGCGACCCAGCCCACGGTCCGCGCCATGGCGAAGATGGCGGTGAACATGGTGGTCGGGATGCCCATCGCCTCGAGAATGATGCCCGAGTAGAAATCGACGTTCGGGAACAGCTTGCGCTGCGCGAAGTACTCGTCGTTGAGGGCGATGCGCTCCAGCTCCTTGGCGATCGCCAGCTTCGGGTTGTCCTTCTGGCCGAGCATCGCCAGCACGTCGTCCGCACTCTCCTTGAGCACGCCGGCGCGCGGGTCGTAGTTCTTATAGACCCGATGGCCAAAGCCCATCAGCTTGGAATGGCTTTCCTTGTCCTTGGCCTTCTCGATGAACTCTGGAATGCGGTCCGGCGTGCCGATCTCGGCCAGCATCTTGACCACGGCCTCGTTGGCACCGCCATGCGCCGGGCCCCACAGGGCGGCGATGCCGGCGGCGATCGCCGCGTACGGGCTGGCGCCGGTGGAGCCCACCAGACGGACGGTCGAGGTCGACGCGTTCTGCTCGTGGTCAGCGTGCAGGATGAAGATCCGGTCGAGCGCCTTGGCCAGGGTCGGGTTGACCTTGTAGGGCTCGCACGGCACCGCGAACATCATGTGCAGGAAGTTCTCGGCGTAGGACAGATCATTGCGCGGATAGACGAAGGGCTGACCGATCGAATACTTGTAACACATCGCCGCAATGGTCGGGATCTTGGCGATGAGGCGGAAGCTGGCGATCATGCGGTGATGCGGATCGTCGGTGCGCAGGTCCTCGTAATAGAACGCCGACAGTGCGCCGACGACGCCGATCATGACCGCCATCGGGTGTGCGTCGCGGCGGAAGCCGCGGAACAGATACTGGATCTGCTCGTGCACCATGGTGTGGTAGGTGACGCCTTGCTGGAACTTCTCGAATTCGTCCGCGGTCGGCAGCTCACCTTTGAGGATGAGGCTCGCCACCTCGAGGAACGAGCTGTTCTTGGCCAGATCCTCGATCGTGTAGCCGCGGTGGAGGAGGATGCCTTCGTCGCCGTCGATGAAGGTGATCTTCGAGCTGCAGCTGGCGGTCGACGTGAAGCCCGGGTCGTAGGTGAACATGCCGGTCTGGCCGTAGAGCTTGCGGACGTCGATCACGTCCGGACCCAGCGTGCCCTTCATCACCGGGAAGTCGCTCGTCTTGCCCGCGCCGGTTGACATCGTGACGGCCTTGTTTGCCGCTTCGTCGCTCATCAGCTTCTCTCCTTCACCGCGCTCGGACCCGAAACTCATGGGCGCTCCGGCACTTTATTACCGACCATCAAACTGTAGGCACCCGCTCCCACTCCCTCAACCGCCATGCGGAACCGGCGCGTTGCGTCCAGACGCCGCGTCCTCGATCCTGGCCAGGACCTCGGTGCGGCCGAGCACGCGCATGATCTCGAAGATGCCGGGTGACACGGTGGTGCCGGTCAATGCCACTCGCAATGGCTGTGCCAATTTGCCGAAGCCGATGCCCAGCGCATCGGCCTGGGCGCGGCAGACGCTCTCCAGCACCTCGTCGTGCCAATCGTCGACCGCGGCCAGTGGCTTGACCAGCCCGGCAAGGGC
>JAPJRA010000020.1 GCA_030824835.1 Geminicoccaceae bacterium
GATGCCGAAGGCCGGCAGGATCATGATGTAGACTTCGGGATGGCCGAAGAACCAGAACAGATGCTGGAACAGCTCCGGGTCGCCACCGCCTTCAGGGTTGAAGAAGTGCGTGCCGAAATTGCGGTCCGTCAGCAGCATCGTGATCGCGCCAGCGAGCACCGGCACGGCAAGCAGCAGCAGGAATGCCGTCACCAGGATCGACCATGCGAACAGCGGCATCTTGTGCATGGTCATGCCGGGCGCACGCATGTTGAAGATCGTGGTGATGAAGTTGATGGCACCCAGCAGCGAGCTGGCGCCGGCCAGATGCAGGGCGAAGATGGCCATGTCGACGGAGGGGCCAGGATGACCGAGCGCCGACGACAGCGGCGGATAGATCGTCCACCCCGTCCCGGCGCCGCCTCCGACGAAGGCCGACCCTAGCAGCAGAATGAAGGCCGGGACGATCAGCCAGAAGCTGATATTGTTGAGCCGCGGGAACGCCATGTCCGGCGCGCCGATCATCAGCGGCATCATCCAGTTGCCGAAGCCGCCGATCAGCGCCGGCATGACGAAGAAGAACACCATGATCAGGCCGTGGGCCGTGACCAGCACGTTGTACATCTGATAGTCGCCGCCGAGGATCTGGTCCCCGGGCACCATCAGTTCCGCGCGGAACAGCACCGACATCAGCATGCCGATGATACCCGCGCAGAACGCGAAGACCAGGTAGAGCGTCCCGATGTCCTTGTGGTTGGTGGACAGTGCCCAGCGCCGCCAGCCGGTCGGCGTGTGCTCGTCGTGCGCTTCCGCGATACCGTATGTAGCCATCGTCCTCGGATCCCTCAGTTCGCCGACTTGGCGGGCAACGCCGCATTCGCGACCGTCACGCCGTCTTCGTCGACGCGGGCAAATTTGGTCTTGGCCTCGGCCACCCAGGCGTCAAACTCGGGCCGCTCCATCGCCTGCACCGTGATCGGCATGAAGCCGTGGTTGACGCCGCAAAGCTCCGAGCACTGGCCGTAATAGGTGCCGGGCTCGTCGACATTGATCCAGAGCTGGTTCAGCCGCCCGGGAACGGCGTCGACCTTGACCCCGAACTGCGGCACGGCCCAGCTGTGCAGGACGTCGGCCGCCGTGGTCTGGATGCGGACGTTCGTCTTGACCGGAACGACAATGCGGTTGTCGGTCTCGAGCAAGCGCAACTGGCCGGGCTGCATATCGGCTGGTGCGATCATGTAGGCGTCGAACGTGAAGTTGCCGTTGTCCGGATATTCGTAGCTCCAATACCACTGGTGCCCCGTGGCCTTGATGGTGAGCTCGGTCTCCGGAACGACGTCCATGAAGTAGAGCAGCTTGAACGACGGAATGGCGATGATCACCAGGATCAACACCGGCACGGCCGTCCAGACGATCTCCAGGAGCGTGTTGTGCGACCGACGCGACGGCACGGGATTGCGCTTCTCGCTGAACCGCCAGCACGCATAGACCAGAAGGGCGAACACGAACAGGACGATCGCCACGCACATCCACAACAGCAGCCCGTGGAAGCTCGTGACACGGTGCATGATGGGCGTCGCCGCAGCCTGCATGCCCATCTGCCATGGCTGCGCAGTGGCCCAAGCGGCCGAGGGCGCCAGCCCGATCAGGGCTGCAGCTACGAGTTGGGTCGGCACGTTCAAGCGCATGGAAGAGTCGTTCCTCGCGGTGGCGTGAATTGCGTCACGGAGCAAGGCCCGCGGGAAGGTCCCGACGTCAAGCCCCCTGGATGCATTTTGTCTGGCCCGGCGGAAGATAAAGACCACCCTCCGGGCTGGCGCGTGACAGAGTGTCGCGAGAAAGCCAAGGGCGGACCGCTGTTTATGGCAACCCCAAGCATTCGCGCGGCGAGCGGATGTCCATATGCTGCTCGCGCATGGTGGCCATCGCCTACGGTCACCCCTTGTCCTCATCTGCTGTTGGTGCTGCCGGCGGCGGCGGGCGGCAAGCTCGACATCACCTCCGGCTGCGCCATGTTCCAGGCGACCGTTGCCTACCGGCTCAAGCGCGGCCGATCACTGATCCGCAATCGCACCCTCACCCTCCACCGAATCTCCGCGATCGGTGACGATCTGGCCCTGGACGCCGGTAGGGAGCGAGGGTCGATCAGGTCTAAACTACGCCCCTACGCGCGGCGGGGACAGATAGTAGTCGCCGTAGCGCTCCCGCAGCACCGTCTTCAGCAGTTTGCCGGTGGCGGAGTGCGGCAGTCCGTCAACCACCAGACCGGCATCCGGCACCACATGCGGCGCGACCTTTCCTTCGAACAGCGCCAGCACCATGGTGATATCCAAGGCGCACCCCGGCCGGGGTACGACCAGCAGCAGCGGTCGTTCGTCCCAACGGGGATGGCGCGCGGCGATCACCGCCGCCTCGGCCACGTCCGGATGCCCGATGGCGATGTTCTCGAGCTCGATCGAGCTGATCCATTCGCCACCCGACTTGATCAGGTCCTTGCTGCGATCGGTGATGAGCAGGAAACTATCGGGGTCGATGGTCGCGATGTCGCCGGTGCGAAACCAGCCGTCCGTATCGGTCGCATCGTCGGCAGCACGAAAATAGCGCCGGCGGTGAGTGTCCGCTTCGCCGGGGTCGTCGGGCGCTCGTTTGGGCCTGTTGTAGGTGCTAACCGGACTCATCTCGGTCATGCCCCAGCTATGATCGACCTCCACGCCATACTTCCTGCCCAGTGCCTCGAGCAGCAGCTGCGGGCAGGCGGCCCCGCCGACACACATCCGCTGCAGCGGCTCGAGCGTTGCACCGTGCTGGCCCAGATGCTGCAGGAGGCCGAGCCAGACCGTCAGCACCGCCGCCGCGTAGGTCACGCGCTCGCTGATGATCAGATCGTGCAGGCTGGCACCATCGGTCCGAGCGCCGGCGAACACCAGGGTCGCGCCCACCATGGTCGCGGCATATGGGATGCCCCACGCATTGACGTGAAACATGGCGACGATCGGCAGGGCCCGATCGCTGGCGCGCAGGCCGATCACATCCGCCAGATTGATGCTGTAGGCGTGCAGCACGGTCGACCGGTGGCTGTAGAGAACGCCCTTCGGCGGGCCGGTCGTACCGGAGGTGTAGCAGAGCGCTGCTGCGGTGTTCTCGTCGAGCGTGGGCCAGACGAAACCGTCGTCAGCTTCCGCCAAGAGATCCTCATACGCGTGGAGAGCCACACCGGGCGGCAGCCTCACCTTTAGCAGATGCTGCCGGTCGGTCATCATCACCACCGTCGCCGGCGGCCGGTCCAAATCCCCGAGCATCCGATCCTCGGCATGCTCGATGATGTAGGTGATCTGCGCCTCGAACAGGCGCGGGTTGATGGTGTGGATGACCGCGCCCATCCCGGAGACGGCAAAGTACAGCTCGTAGTGGCGGTAGCCGTTCCAGGCCAGCGTGCCCACCCGATCACCGCGGCAGATCCCCAGCCGCTCGATCGCCCTGGCCAGCAGCCGGGCCCGGCATTCGGCATCGCGTTAGGTGTAGCGGTGGTGTGGCCCCTCGATGGTGTTGCTGACGATCTCGGCATCGCCGTGATGGCGGGCCGCAAAGCGCAGCAGCGACGAGATCAGCAGCGGCTGCTCCTGCATCAGTCCCAGCATGCCCGTCTCCCAGCTTGATCGGGGATCCTAGGACTGCTCACTCTCCGTGCCAATTAACATCGAAAGGAGCGTGAAAGGTTCGCATACCGGCGAGCTACGGCCTCAGGCAAGCTGGCAAGCGGCCAGCAGGTAGAGCGCCGCCGTCTCGGCCCGCAGGATCCGTGGGCCGAGACTGACAGGCACCACGCCGGGTGCATCGAGGAGGCGGGCGCGCTCCTCGGGTGCGAAGCCGCCTTCGGGGCCCACCAGCAGGTCGACGACCGTGCCGCCGCGCAGAGCCTGGCCCGGCGCCACGCCGGCGCCGCGCTCGTCGGCGAACAGCAGCGGCACGCCCGACGAGCGCGATCTGAGCCACTCGGCGAGCGGGCGCGGCGGATCGATCGGCGGGACGCTCAGTCGCTCGCACTGCTCGGCGGCTTCCATGGCGATCGCCTCGAGCCGCGCCGTGCCCTCGGGCCGGACGACGGTGCGTTGCGTCAGCACCGGCACGAGCCGCGCCGCACCGAGCTCCACCGCCTTCTCGATCAGCCAATCCAGCCGGTTGCGGCGGATGGGTGCGAACACCAGGGTCGGGCCCGGCTCGGCCGCCGGGGCACGGGTACCCTCGCCCACCATGATGCGGATCTCATGGCGGTCGACACCCGTGATCGCCGCCCTGAACTCGCCGGCCGCAGCATTGAACAGTCGAAGGTCGGCACCGTCGCGCAGACGCAGGACGTTGCGCAGATAATGTGCGCGGTCGCCGACGATACTGAGCGCCTGCCCAGCCTCAAGCCGTTCCGCCACGTAGAGCCTCGGAACCGTCATGTCTGCCTCGCCTTTACCCGGGTCTTGGCCGAAGCTAGAAAGCCGCCCATGCCAGGACAAGGAAACGAACTGCACGCCGCCGTCAGCGACCGGCAGACCAGTTGGATCGAGCGGTTGCCGAGCCGTTGGCGCGACCACGCGACGCTGGCGCGCTGGGACCGGCCGATCGGCACCTGGCTGCTGCTGCTGCCATGCTGGTGGGGTCAGGCGCTGGCGGAGCCGTTACCCTCACCCTGGCTGATGCTGCTGTTCGCAATCGGCGCCGTGGCCATGCGCGGTGCCGGATGTACCGTCAACGATCTGACCGACCGTGACTTCGACCGCAAGGTGGCCCGCACCAGGAACCGCCCGCTGGCCTCCGGCCGCCTCGGCGTGCGCGAGGCGCTGCTGTTCATCGCTGCCCAGTCCATGGTCGGTCTCCTGGTGCTGCTCGGTCTCAACTGGCCCGCGGCGCTCGTGGCCATCGCCAGTATCCCGTTGATCGTCGTCTATCCGTTCATGAAGCGGATCACCTACTGGCCGCAGGCGTTTCTCGGGCTCACCTTCAATTGGGGGGCGCTGGTCGGGTACGCTGCCGTGACGGGCAGGCTCGACGCGGCGGCGTTGCTGCTCTACGCCGCCGGCTTCTTTTGGACGCTGGGCTACGACACGCTCTATGCGCATCAGGACAAGGAGGACGATGCCCTGATTGGGGTCAAATCGACGGCCCTGCTGCTGGGCAACGCCACCCCGCATTGGCTGCTGGGCTTCTACGGCATCATGCTGCTGCTCCTGCTCGCCGCCGGAGCCTCGGCCGGCAAGGGCTGGCTGTTCTACGCGGCGCTGCTGCCAGTGGCCTGGCTGCTGCTGCGGCAGGTCGTCGAGCTGCGGCTCGACCAGCCGGCCGATTGCCTGGCACGCTTCCGCGCCAATCGCGATGTCGGCCTCGCGGTGTTCGCGGCCCTCGTCCTCGGCTCGCTGGGCTGAACCGCGCCATGGCTTCGCTGACTAGTCTGCTGAACCCTGTGCAGATGCTGGGCGACGTCTGGGACGAGCTCGGCATCCTCAAGGACCGTGCGCTCGATCGACACTTGCGGCTAGCGGTCACCGGCCTCAGCCGCAGCGGCAAGACGGTGTTCATCACCAGCATGGTGCACCATTTGCTGGACGGCCACGGGTTGCCCTTCCTCCAGGCCGTGCATGAGGAGCGCTATCTCGGCGCCCGTCTGGTCAGCGACCACCGGGCAGAACGTTTCCCCTACCAGCGTTTCCACGCCGATCTCGTCGGCCAGCCGCCGCGTTGGCCACGGGCCACCGATCGCTTGGCGACGCTGGAGCTGGAGATCGCCTACCGCACCAAGAGCCTGGTTCTCCGGCAGATGCAGCCAATCCAGCATCTGACCCTGGAGATCATCGATTATCCCGGCGAATGGCTGCTGGACCTGCCGCTGCTTGAGGAGAGTTTCGAGCAGTTCTCCGCGGATGCGATCGCCCTCGCGGAGCAGCCGGTGCGGCATGCGGCATCGGCCGAATGGCGGGACCAGCTCCACCGGTTCGATCCCGACGCGCCGGAAAATGATGCCGCCATCGCGGCATTGGCGGACACGTTTCGCCGCTATCTTCTCCATTGCCATCACGAGCTTGGCCTGAGTCGGGTGCAGCCGGGGCGGTTCACCAACCCCGGCGACCTCGAAGGCTCGCCCCTGCTGCACTTCTGTCCGCTACCGCCCGGCGCGACGAGAGCCGGCACGAACCGCGCCCGCATGGCCGAGCGCTTCGAGCGCTACCGCGAGTCCGTGGTCCGCCGCTTCTACGAGGAGCATTTCAGCCGCTTCGACCGCCAGATCGTGCTGGTCGACCTGCTGGGCGCCCTGAACGCGGGGCCGGCCCACTTCGCCGACACCCAGGAGACCCTGGCGCAGATCCTCAAGAGCTTCCGCTACGGCAGCTCGAGCCTGCTGCGTCGGCTGTTCGCGCCCAAGATCGACCGGCTGCTGTTCGCGGTCAGTAAGGCAGACCATGTGGCGCCCAACCAGCATGCGGCACTCAAGCATCTCCTGGAGTTGATGATCAAGCCCGCCGCCCGCGCGCCGCGCTACGAGGGCATCACCACCGAGGTGCTCACCCTGGCGTCGCTGCGGTCGACCGACGTCGTGCGCACCGAGCATCACGGCCAGATCCTCTCCTGCGTCCGCGGCCGCCTCAAGGACCAGGATCGCGAGACGGTGCTGTTCCCGGGCGAGATCCCGCCGGATCTGCCGGAACCGGAGGACTGGACCAGCGGCCGCTTCCGCTTCAAGGAATTCGCCCCGAAACGGCTGACCGCCGCGGCGGCGGGGCAACAGCTCCACCTCGACCAGGCACTGCAGTTCCTCATCGGGGACAAGCTGGCATGACCAGGAACAGCCCGCACCTGCGGCCCTTCGAGCTCGACCCGGCGGCGGACACCACGGTCATCGAGGAGGTCACCGCCGAGCGCGCGCTGGCCGAGGCCGACGGGGAGCCCACGGTGGGGCCGCCACCGCGCAAGCGGCCATGGACCGGGCGCCTGCTGGGCCTGTTCACCCTTGGCATCATCGGTGCCGGGGTGATCCAGGCGGTCGACTACGTGACCAGCCTTCTGGCCGTCGATCCGGTGCTTGGCTGGCCGTTTGCCGTGTTCCTGGCAATGGCGCTCTTCGCGCTGACGGCCTTCGCCACCGGCGAGGTGGCCGACATGCGCCGCCTGTCACGGCGGGCGACGACCCGCGAGGCTGCCAACCGGATCGCCGTCTCCGAGCTGCATGGCGAGGCCGAGCCGCTGCTTGCAACTCTCGCCGGCCAGTTTGCCGAACGGCCGGAGCTGGCGGCCAAGATCGCGAACTTCAACGAGCAGCGCCACGACGCCATGAGCGACGGTGAGCTGCTGCAGCTGTTCGAGCGGCAGGTGCTGGCCCCTATCGACCGCGCTGCCTATCGGCTCGTGTTGGAGAGCGGCCGCGATATCGCCCTGCTCACCGCGCTCAGCCCGTTGGGCCTGCTCGACGGCGTGCTGGTCCTGTGGCGGACGAGCATCCTGTTCCGCACCATCGCCCGGCTCTACGGCATGGCGCCGGGGCCGACGATGACGATCGCCCTGCTCAAGGGCTCGATCCGCAACGCGGCGCTGGCGGGCCTCGCCGACGTCGTCACCCACGCCGCCGTCGAGCATGTCGGTGCCGGCCTGCTGGCCCTGCTTTCGGCCCGTGCCGGCCAGGGTGCCGGCAATGCGCTGCTGCATGCGCGGCTGGGGATCGAGGCCATCCGCCAGTGCCGGCCACTGCCGTTCATGGCCGAGCAGCCGCCGCGCCTGTCCAGTATCCGCAAGGCGCTGTTCGAGAACGACGGCAAGCTGCCGCCGACCTGAGACGAAGCGACGGCGGGGTGTCAGGTCGGCGGCGTCGCACCGTTTGTCCCGACCATGACGAACCGCGCCACGCGCGTACCGTCCGCCCCCACCGCCGTCACCACCACGACGGGCGTACCCGGCTTCACCAGATCGCGCGCCCCGGGCTTCATCGACATGATCGGCACATCGGGCGGAACCACGATGTGCCGCTGGCCGCCCGGGTAGGCGATGTCCAGTTCGGAGCCGCCCGCCGCCCGCACGACCTGACCGACGGTGCCGTTGGTCATCTTGGTCCCGGTGGCCTCGTCCATCACCCGGTCCCCTTCGCCCGGCTTCACGCCCGGCGGAAAGACGTGCACCTCGACCGACCGACCCGACCCGTCGGGCTGGACCACGTTGGTCGTGCCGATGAAGCTGCCCGGCTGGATCGCGTCGACGCTGATCGGAGCGACCACGCTGACGCGCCAGTCGGGCGCCAGCTGCATCTGGGTCGCGGTAGCCTGGGAGGCCCGTATCGTCAGACTATCGGCCGTGACCGTCTCGACGATGCCGCGTACCCGACTCGACTGGGCCTCCACCTGGCCGAGAAACGCCACCACCGCCAGCGGTCCCAAAAGCAGGCGCGTCCACCCGAACGTCATCTCGTGCGCTCCCGACGGGCGCGCCGTCATGGCGCCGCCAACTTCCGGCAACTTCATAGGCGCTGTCGCCCGCCCGGCGCGATCACGGTTCGGTCAATGGATGCGCTCGATCGCAATGGCCGTAGCTTCGCCGCCGCCGATGCACAGCGACGCGACACCGCGGGTCAGGCCCTCGCGGGCCAGGGCATGCAGCAGCGTCACGATCAGCCGGGCGCCGGTGGCGCCGATCGGATGGCCCAGCGCACAGGCGCCGCCATGGACGTTGAGCCGGTCGCGCGCGATGCCGAGGTCGCGCTGCGCCGCCATGGCGACGACGGCGAAGGCCTCGTTGATCTCGAACATGTCGTCGTCGGCAGCGGCCCAGCCGACCTTGTCCAGGAGCTTGCGAATGGCCGGGATCGGTGCCGTGGTGAACCAGGCCGGCTCCTGGGCATGGGTCGCGTGCGCCTTGATCTCGGCCAGGATCGGCAAGCCGTCCCGCTCGGCCAGCGACCGTCGGGTGAGGATCAGCGCTGCGGCGCCATCGGCATTGGCCGAGGACGTGGCCGGGGTGATGGTGCCGTCGCGACGGAACGCCGGCCGCAGTGTCGGGATCTTCTCGGGCATGACCTTGAGCGGGTTCTCGTCGTGCTCGACCAGCCGATCGCCACTCTTGGCCGGGACGGCTATCGGCACGATCTCGTCCTTGAACGCACCGCCCTCGACGGCCCGGCGGGCGCGGGTCAGCGTCTCCATCGCGTAAGCGTCCTGCTCGGCGCGCGTAAACTGATAGGCCTGTGCCGTCGCTTCACCGAAATCGCCCATGGAGCGGCCGGTTTCATAGGCGTCCTCGAGGCCGTCCAGCAGCATGTGATCGAGCACGCGATCATGCCCGACCCGATAACCGCTGCGGGCCTTGGCCAGAAGATAGGGCGCGTTCGACATCGACTCCATGCCGCCGGCCAGCACGTAATCGGCCGAGCCGGCGGCGATCAGGTCGTGCGCCAGCATGGTGGCCTTCATGCCGGAGCCGCAGACCTTGTTGACGGTCGTGGCACCGACGGCGTCCGGCAGCCCGGCACCCCGCGCCGCCTGCCGTGCCGGCGCCTGCCCTTGACCAGCCGGCAGCACGCAGCCCATCAGGACCTCGTCTATCCGATCCGGCGTCAGCGACGCCCGCTGGAGCGCGGCACCGATCACGTGGGCGCCCAGAACCGGTGCCCGCAGACCAGCGAGCTCCCCCTGAAAGCGGCCGAGCGGCGTGCGCGCGGCGGCGACAATGACGATCGGGTCTTCCCTAACCATGGCTCTATCCGTCCGCTCGGGATGCCGGTGATCGAGTTTCCAGGCCGCCCGGCCGATTGCCGCGCAGCTTTTTCACCATTATCATGACAATCATCATGATTAGATCATTTATGATCACCAACATGATAATTCAAGCCGCGACCACAGGTGCCGCCGCTTGCGAAGGGAGGCAGCGATGAAAGTCACCAAAGAGAAAGCGGCGGCGCATCGGGCTGCGATCGTGACGGCAGCGTCACGGCTGTTCCGGCAACGCGGTTTCGACGGCGTCGGTGTTGCCGAGATCATGCAGGCAGCCGGACTCACCCACGGCGGCTTCTACGGGCACTTCGCCTCGAAGGAGGCGCTGGCCGCGGAGGCCTGCGGCGAAGCGTTCGTCCACAGCATCAACCGCCTGCAGCCGAGGGCCGACGATATCCTGGGCTATCTTGAGTCCTACCTGTCGGAGCTCCATCGCGATCGTCCCGGCAAGGGCTGCCCTATGGCAGCCTTCGCGGACGAGATCGCCCGACAGTCAACGCCCGTGCAGCGGGTATTCACCACCGGCACGGCGCAGTTCATCGACGCCCTGGCGCAACGGCTCGCGCCTCTCCCGAACGAAGACATGGCGGAGCGCCGTCGCCGGGCCATCGCGGTCCTGGCCGCGATGGTCGGCGGCATGGCGCTTGCCCGCGCCACCGCCGCAACCTCGCCCGAGCTGTCGGCCGAGATCCTGGCGTCGGTACGGGCACAGCTAGCCAAGCTTCAAGGACCGGTCCCTGCTCAGTCCGGCGCCTTGCCGTAGCCCAGCGCCTGCAGGCTCTGCGCGATCTCGTCCAGGATCATCGGATCGTCGATGGTGGCCGGGACCTTGAGCTCGCTGCCGTCGGCCAGCTTCTTCATAGTGCCGCGCAGGATTTTACCGGAGCGGGTCTTCGGCAGCCGGCTGACCACGGCCACGAGCTTGAAGGCTGCCACCGGCCCGATCTCGTCGCGAACCTTGGCCACCAGCTCACGGCAGATGGCGGCAGGTTCCTTGGTCACACCGGCCTTGAGCACGACCAGACCCAGGGGCAGCTCGCCCTTGAGCTGGTCCGCCACCCCGATCACCGCGCACTCCGCCACGTCCTTGTGCGACGCCAGCACCTCCTCCATGCCGCCCGTCGAGAGGCGGTGCCCGGCGACGTTGATGACGTCGTCGATGCGGCTCATGATGTAGAGATAGCCGTCCTCGTCCTTGTAGCCGGCGTCGCCGGTAAGGTACCAACCAGGAAAGCGCGTGAGATAGGCGTGGCGATAGCGCTCGTCGGCATGCCAGAGGGTGGTCAGGCAGCCGGGGGGCATTGGCAGCTTGATGCAGATGGCGCCCATCTGGCCCGCCGGAAGTATCTCCCCCTGCTCGTCGAGGATCTGCACGTCGTAGCCCGGCATCGGCACGGTCGGCGAACCGGGGCGCACCGTCAGGCGCTCGATGCCCATGGGGTTGGCGGCGATGGCCCAACCCGTCTCGGTCTGCCACCAATGGTCGACCACCGGCACGCCGAGCTGCGCCTCGGCCCACAGGAGCGTGTCCGGGTCGCAGCGCTCGCCGGCTAGAAACAGGGTCCGCAAGCTTGAGAGATCGTACTTGCGGATGAAGGTGCCCTCGGGGTCTTCCTTCTTGATGGCGCGGAAGGCCGTGGGGGCGGTGAACAGCACGCTCACCTTGTGTTCCTCGATCACCCGCCAGAAGGCGCCAGGATCCGGCGTGCCGACGGGCTTGCCCTCGTAGAGCAGGGTCGTGTTGCCATTCAGAAGCGGGGCATAGACGATGTAGCTGTGGCCGACGACCCAGCCGACGTCCGAGGCCGCCCAGTATACCTCGCCCGGCTGCACGCCGTAGATGTTGCGCATGGTCCAGAGCAGCGCCGTGGCGTAGCCACCATGGTCGCGGACCACGCCCTTGGGCTGCCCGGTCGTCCCCGACGTGTAGAGTATGTAGAGCGGGTCGGTGGCCTCGACGGCCACACAATCGACCGGGTGCGAGGTGATGGCGTCGGCCCAGTCGACATCCCGTCCGGGGATCATGTCGGCGGCGGCCTGGGGGCGCTGCAGGATGATGGTGTGCCGTGGCTTGTGGACCGCCTCCTCGATCGCCCGATCGAGCAGCGGCTTGTAGGGGATGACTTTGGCGCCCTCGATGCCGCAGGACGCGGAGACGATCACCACCGGCTTGGCATCGTCGATGCGGGTCGCGAGCTCGTTGGCCGCAAAGCCCCCGAACACCACGGAATGGATGGCGCCGATGCGGGCGCAGGCTAGCATGGCCACGACCGCTTCGGGAATCATCGGCATGTAGACGATGACACGATCGCCGTGGCCGACACCGTTCCTGACCAGCGCCCCGGCAAAATGGGCGACCAGGGTCTGCAGCTGGGCATAGGTGACGACGCGCTTGGAGTCCGTGACCGGGCTGTCGTGGATGATGGCGGGCTGCGCGCCGCGCCCGGCAGCCACGTGGCGATCGACGGCGTTGTAGCAGGTATTCAGCCGCCCACCTCGGAACCAACGATAGAATGGAGCCTTCTCGCCGTCGAGAACGGCCTCCCATGGGCGGTCCCAATGCAGCGCGGCCGCTGCCTCGGCCCAAAAAGCGCTCGGATGCTCCAAGCTGTGTTCGTAGACGGTGCGATAGGCGCCCATGGTCGTAAGACCTCCCCCGGATAAGCTTGGCCAATGACGATAGGGATCCCCTCTTTTGGTCACAACGCGGCGCGTTGACCACAGTCGGGGTCCGCACTTGTGCACCATCGGTTGGTCGGCCAGAACGGAATTGGGGCGGCCGCGAGGATCTCAGGGGAACGCCGTCCAAATCGTGGCAAATCAAGGAACATCATCATGTGCGTCTGCAATAGACGTCATCTTTTGGGAATGGCCTCGGCCCTGCCGCTACTTGCTGCCGCAGGTCCTGCTCGAGCTGACGACGATTGCGTGGTATTCGATGCCGCGCGACAAAGTGCCAAGACACCGGACCAAGCCTTGCAGCGGCTGCTGGACGGCAATGCCCGGCTGCTCGACGGCAAGACGGTCAACTGCGACCTCCTGGCCCAGATCGAGGCCACGGCTTCCGGCCAGTCACCCTTCGCGGCCATCGTCGGCTGCATCGATTCCCGCGTGCCGCCCGAGCTCGTTTTCGACCAGCGGCTGGGCAGCGTGTTCGCCGCCCGGATCGCCGGCAATTTCGTCAACACCGACATCATCGGCAGCCTGGAGTTCGCCACCAAGCTCGCCGGCGCGAAGCTGGTCCTGGTTCTGGGCCATTCGGAATGCGGTGCCATCAAGGGCGCCATTGACCAGGCTCAGCTGGGCAACCTGACGGCGACACTCAACAACATCTGGCCCGCCGTCGAAGCCACGACCGGCATTCCCGGCGAGCGCAACTCGGCGAACAAGTCCTTCGTTCAGGCGGTGGCCGAGACCAATGCCAGGCTCGCCGCTCAGATGCTGATCGAGCGCAGCCCGATCATGTCCGGCATGGTCGACGCCGGCGAGATGAAGATCGTGGCCGCGATGCACGACATTGCCACGGGCCGGGTAAGCCTGCTGGCCTGAACCTCGGCCAACGCGCGGGTTTGCCGGACGGGAAGGGATCGCCTAAAGTCACCCCGGTCGGGCACACAGCCCGACCGGCAGGGCGGACGCCAGATGGAACCATCCATCTTTCGATTCATCATCAAGTATAGCGGCCGCCAGCAGCTGGTCATTCTGGCGCTGAGCATACTGCTCCTACCCCTAAACTATTATTCCTACGACATTCCCAAGCAGATCATCAACCGGGCGCTGGGCTCCAACGAGAGCCCGGCATTCTTCGGCTACGAGATGGATCGTCTGCAACTGCTGGCCGTGCTCTGTGCCTTACTCCTGGCTGTGGTGCTCATCAGCGGTGCCCTGAAATACTATGTCAACGTCTACGCCGGCGTCGTCGCCGAGCGCATGCTGCGGCGGCTCCGATATCAGCTCTACAGCCATCTGCTGCGCTTTCCCCTGCCCCACCTGCGCCGCGTCAGCCAGGGCGAGCTGGTGCAGATGATCAATGCCGAGACCGAGGCGCTGGGCGGCTTCGTCGGCGAAGCGGTGAGCACACCCGGTCTGCAGGCCGGGACACTGCTGACGAGCCTGTTCTTCATGTTCATGCAGAACTGGAAGCTCGGCCTGGCAGCGGTGGCGCTCTATCCGTTTCAGATCTGGCTGATCCCAAAGCTGCAGCGGCAGGTCAATCTGCTGGGCAAGGAACGGGTGCGCCAGGTGCGGCGCAACGCCGAGAAGATCAGCGAGGTGACGGCCGGAGCGCGTGACATCCGCGCCAACGACGCCAGCGCCTACGAGCGCGCCCGCTTCAGCGAGCAGCTGGGCACGGTGTTTTGGATCAGGTTCGACATTTATAAGAAGAAATTCCTTATCAAGTTCATCAACAACTTCATCTCCCAGCTCGGGCCATTCTTTTTCTATGCCATCGGCGGCTACTTGGTCCTGCAGGGTCAGATGACCATCGGCGCCCTCACGGCAGTGGTCGGGGCCCAAAAGGATATCGTCTCCCCCTGGCGCGAGCTGCTGGGCTACTATCAGAATCTCTACGACGTGAAGATCAAGTACGAGCAGACCGTGACCCAGTTCCTGCCGCCTGGGCTGCGCGACGAGCGACTGCTGACGGACGAGCTGGAAAGTCCGCCAGCACTGCAGGGCGAGCTTAAGGTGAGCGGGGTATCGCTGCACGGCGAAGGTGGCGAGACTATCCTCGACAGCTTGTCCTTCAGCCTCGATCTGCCCGGGCGCATCGCCGTCACCGGCCCGGCCGGCAGCGGCAAGGAGGAACTGACGCTGTTGCTGGCGGGTCTGCTCGAGCCGACCAGCGGACGCGTCAGTGTCGGCGGCACGGACCTCTACAGCCTACCCGAATCGGTGCTCGGGCGCCGCATCGGCTATGTCGGCAACCCGACCATGGTATTCGCCGGCACGCTCGAGGATAATCTGCTCTATGGGCTGAAGTATCGACCGCAGCGCCCGCGAGAGGCGGGTGACGACGCGCTGTCCCGCTATGAGCGCGAGATGCACGAGGCCAAGCGGTCGGGCAATAGCCCGTACGACCCGCAGGCCGATTGGATCGACTATGGTGCGGCCGGTATCGAGGCGCCCGAGGCAAAGGTGGCGTCAATTGTCCGGGTGCTGGAGCTGGTGCGGCTGCACGGCGACGTCTTTGGACTCGGCCTGCGCAGTGCCATCCCCACGGGGGCGCATGTCGATCTCAAGGAGCGCCTGCTCGAGGCGCGCCGCGCGATGCAGGAGCGGCTCGCAGCGAGTGCCGAGCTGTCGCGCCTGGTCGAGATATTTGATCCGGAGCGATATAACACCAATGCGAGCCTAGCCGAGAATCTCCTGTTCGGATCGCCAGTCGGCAAGGTGTTTGACCCGGAAATGATCGCGGAGCAGCGCTATGTGCGCGCGACTCTCGACGCCACCGGCCTCCGTGATGATCTGTTCCAGGTCGGATTTCAGCTCGCGCAGACGATGCTCGAGCTGTTCGCGGATCTGCCCCCGGATCACGAATATTTCCGGCAGTTCAGCTTCATCGCGCCCGAGGATCTGCCGATCTACCGCAACCTTTTGACCCGTGCCGATCCGGCCCGGCTCGACAGTTTGTCCGACGCGGATCAGCGCCTGCTGCTGACGCCGACTTTCAAGCTGATCCTGGCGCGGCACCGCTTGGGGCTGATCACGCCCGAGCTGATGGACAAGGTTCTGGCGGCACGGCGCTATTTTCGCGAGCAGCTGCCGGCCGACCACGCCGATGCCATCGCGTTCTTCGATCCTGCGACCTACAACGAGGCCATCACGATCCAGGAAAACGTCATCTTCGGCAAGATTGCCTTTGGCCAGGCGCAGGCACCGCAGAAGATCTCGGCCTTGATCACCGAACTGCTGGAGCAGCTCGACCTGCGCATCGGGGTGATGGCGGTGGGCCTCGATTCGCCGGTGGGTATCGGCGGCGGACGGTTGTCGCTGGCCCAGCGGCAGAAGCTCGGCCTCGCCCGCGCCATCATCAAGCGCCCCGACATGCTGATCCTCTACGACCCGCTGGGTCCTCTCGACCTGAAGGAGCAGAGCGAGCTGCGCGATGCGCTGCTGGAGGCTATCACGGATCGCACGGTGATCTGGGCGTTGCAGCATGAAGAGTGGGCCAGCGCGTTCGACCAGGTGCTCGAACTACGGGAAGGTCGGCTGGTCCGGCAAGGTCCAGCGGAAGTGGACGCCCGCCCGGAGACGGAGACCGCACAGCTCATGAACGCCAAGTAGGTCGGAGGTCGCATGACCCTGCAGCAAGATGTCGACGTACTGCGCAAGATCCCGCTGTTCGCCAAGATCGAGCCCGCGAGGCTGAAGCTGCTGGCCTTCACCAGTGAGCATTTGGAGTTCATGCCCGGCGAATCGATCTGCCGGCAGGGCGAACAGGGCGACGCCGCCTTCATCGTGCTGGATGGTGCCGCCGACGTCGTCGTGCAGTCCGATCACGGCCCGATGAAGGTGGCGAGCGTCGGTCGTAACGATATTGTCGGCGAGATCGCCATTCTGTGCGATGTCCCGCGTACCGCCTCGGTGCTGGCGACGACACCGCTGGTGGCGTTGCGGGTTTCCAAGGATGGATTCTTCAACCTGGTCACCCAGTTTCCGCAGGTCGGGGTGGAGGTCATGCACGAGCTGGCCTCGCGCCTGCACCAGACCACCACGCGCCTGACCGA
>JAPJRA010000678.1 GCA_030824835.1 Geminicoccaceae bacterium
ATCGCAGGGTGCTCGAGCGCGCGGGGCCGGAGCGTGCCCAGCAGCATCTGCACGCCTTGGTCGACGAGGGCCGCCTCGCAGCCATCCGGCACGGGCGCGTCGCCGGCCTGCAGCATGACGAGCATGCCCGATGGGGGCACCAGGGCGGCGAGGGCCGCCAGCGAGGCCGGAGCATCGTCGCGGCTGGCGGCGAACGGCGAGAGCAGGGGATCGTAGCGCCGGGCCAGGCCGGTGCCGTGCGCGAAGGCCCGGTGCCGCGTCGCCAGCGCGTGCCAGATCGGGCGATCGAGCTCATGCATTGCCGTCGCTCCGGGGCTTCGCCGCCCGGCGTTGCAGCGGCTGGTCGTCGAGCGCGCGCTCGATGGCGGCCAGGATCTCGAGCAGGGGGCCGCCCGGCCCGGCGCAGATCTCGGCCACGCTCCGCTCGACGCGCGGCCAGAGATCGTCCTTGGCCGCCAGGACCATCGCCTGGCACGCGTCGGTCAGCGTGACCGCCTTGATCCGCCGGTCGGCGGGCTTGCGGACGGACCGGACCAGGCCCAGCCTGGCCAGCTTCTCGACGGTGCGGGTCGCGCCGGGCTGCGAGATGCCCAGCGCCTCGGCCAGCTCGCCGATGGTGAGGCTGCCCGCCTCGTCCAGAGCACCGATGGCCGGGAACAGGCCGGCGGGCACGTCGAAGCCCTCGGCGCGCGCGAACTCCTGCACATCGCTCTGCAGCCGCTCGCCGAGGCGCTTGAACCGGCTGCCCAGGGTCAGGTAGCCGCGCTCCTTGACGAAATCGCCGACCATGGCCGCCTCCCGTTACATAACTAGATATATAATTAATTATATATTTGCCGGCAAGAGGCCTGGGCCGACGCGGCTGGCGGGTGGTCAAGTCACCGGAAGTTCCGCCCCTCCGGCATCGCCTCCCGCGGCTCGCGCTTGAACTCGTCGGCGCGGGACATGGCGCCGTCGAAGGTTTTGGGGTCGATGGCGTGGTCGCGCAGGTGGCGGAGGGCGGGGGTGAGGTCGGTCAGGCGCTCGGCGATGACGTGGATGACGCGGCCCTCGCGCTGCAGGGTGCCCGTGGCGGCGAGCAGGCGGGCGGTCATGACGGTGGCCCGGAACTGCTCGAAGCGGTTGGGCCACAAGATCAGGTTGGCAAAGCCGGTCTCGTCCTCGAGCGTGGCGAAGATGACGCCCTTGGCGCTGCCGGGGCGCTGGCGGACCAGGACCAGGCCGCAGACGGTGACCCGCCGGCCGGGGTCGGCGTGCCAGAGATCCCGCGCGGTGATGGCCCGCTTGCGGGTCAGCCAGTCGCGCAAGAGCGCCAGCGGGTGGGCCTTCAGGGACAGGCGCAAGGTGGCGTAGTCCTCGAGCACGTGCTCGCCCAGGCCCATCGCCGGCAGCTCGAGCCAGGGCTCGTCCGAGCCCTCGAGCGGCGGCAGGTTGGAGCCGGCGGGCGTGGCCGTCATGGCATGCTCGAACAGCGGCAGGGCCGGATCCTTCTGCGCCTGGACCACCCACAGCGCCTGGCGCCGGTCGAGGCCCAGCGAGCGGAAGGCGTCGGCCTCGGCCAGCCGGACCATGGTCGCCCGGCGCAGGCCCGCCCGCCGCTTCAGCTCCTCCAGCGTGCGGTACGGCTTGAGCCGGGCGGTGACGATCCGGACCGCCTCCGGCTCGGGCAGGCCCTTGATCTGGCGGAAGCCCAGCCGGACCGCGGTCATCAACGGCCCGCGCCGCTGCCGCGGCTCCAGCGTGCTGTCCCAATGGCTGTAGTTGACGTCGACCGGGCGGACCTCCACGCCGTGGTCGACCGCGTCGCGGACCAGCTGCGCCGGGGCGTAGAAGCCCATCGGCTGGGCGTTGAGGATGGCGGCACAGAACACGTCCGGGTAGTGGCACTTGAGCCAGGCCGAGACGTAGACCAGGAGCGCGAAGCTGGCCGAGTGGCTTTCCGGGAAGCCATAATAGCCGAAGCCCTCGATCTGCTTGAAGCAGGCCTCGGCGAAGCTCCGGTCGTAGCCGCGGGCCACCATGCCGCCCACCAGCTTGCGGTGCCATTGCTCGATCTGGCCCGAGCGCCGGAACGCCGCCATCGAGCGGCGCAGGCCGTCGGCCTCGCTGGGGGTGAAGCCCGCGGCCACGATGGCGATCTTCATCGCCTGCTCCTGGAACAGCGGCACGCCCATGGTCCGGCCCAGCACCTCGCGTAGCTCGTCGGACGGGAACATGACGGGCTCGATGCCGTCGCGGCGGCGCAGGTAGGGGTGGACCATGTCGCCCTGGATCGGCCCCGGGCGGACGATCGCCACCTCGATGACGAGGTCGTAGAAGGTGCGGGGGCGCAGCCGGGGCAGCATCGACATCTGCGCCCGGCTCTCGACCTGGAACACGCCGATCGAATCGGCGGCGCACAGCATCTCGTAGACCGCGGCATCCTCGGCCGGGATAGTCGCCAGCTCGAAGGCGATGCCGTGATGCGCGCGCAGCAGCTCGAAGCTCTTGCGGATGCAGGTCAGCATGCCCAGTGCCAGGACGTCGATCTTGAGCATGCGGAGCGCGCCCAGATCGTCCTTGTCCCACTCGACCACGGTCCGCTCGGGCATGGCCGCGTTCTCGATCGGCACCAGCTCGCGCAAGGGGCTCTTCGCGATGACGAAGCCGCCCACGTGCTGGCTCAGATGGCGCGGGAAGCCCATCAGCTCCTGGGCCAGCGTCAGCGTCCGGCGCAAGGTGACATCCTCGACGTCGAGCCCGGCCTCGCGCAGCGCCGGCTCGCTCAGCCCCTCGCGGCCGTAGCCCCAGACGGTGTGGCTGAGCGCGTCCTGCACGTCGACCGAGAGGCCCATGACCTTGGCCACCTCGCGCATCGCCGACTTGGCGCGGTAGCGGACCACGGTAGCGGCCAGGGCCGCGTGGTCGCGGTCGTAGGTCGCGTAGATCCACTGG
>JAPJRA010000679.1 GCA_030824835.1 Geminicoccaceae bacterium
GATCATGATGGAGGTGGGCTTCGAGACGAAGTCGAACTTCAACCGCGAATTCCTGCGCGCGACCGGCATGAGCCCCAGCGCTTGGCGCAAGAGCCGACGGGAAGCGGAGGCAACCCCACTAGACGCCGGCGAGACCTAGCCGCTTGGCCGCGACATAGACGGCGACGCCGGCCGCGACCGCGAGCAGGAAGTGGCCCGTGCGGCGCATGGCGACGAAGCCGGCGCCGGCGGCGATCCAGCCGGCGGGGCCGGCGCCGACGACCATGGGCGCCACCATGGCGGCGAACACCGCCCCCGGCAGGTGCTCGAGCCACGCGCGCAGATACGGCCCGGGCGTCACCCGGCGCGCCAGCCAGAACCCGCCGGCCCGCGTGGCGTAGGTCACGAGTCCCATGAGAACGATGGCCAGGAGGCTCGTGCCGCTCACGGCCGATCCCGCCATGCACCGACGAGGCTGCCGGTGAGGGCGCCCAGGACGATGTACCAAGTGCCGGGGAGCATCCATTTCGCGGCGACGGCGACGCCACCCGCCACCAGCCACGGGGCGGCATCCCTGGGGCCGCGCCAGAATCCGGCCAGCAGCGCCACGAAGAAGGCCGTGGTGAGGTAGTCGAGGCCCCAGCGCTCGACCAAGTAGGACAGGTCGCCAGCGGCCCGGCCGAGCACGGTGGCCGCGACCCAGAAACCGTAGAGCCCGGCGCCGGCGCCCAGCAGGAAGGCGGCATCCCTGCCGCCGCGCCGCTCCTCGGCGACGCTCACGCCCCAGCTCTCGTCGGTCATGAAGAAGAGGCTCGTGTAAGCCTGGACCGGGCGGACATGGGCCAGCCACGGCAGCAGTGCCGGCCCCATCAGCATGTGCCGGAGGTTGAGGATGGCCACCCCGAGCACCAGGCCCGCCACCGGCAGCGGATGCCCCCACAGCTCCAGCGCCAGGAACTGCGACGCACCGGCGAAGACGAGCATGCTCGTCAGCCCGATCTCGAGGAGGCTGAGTCCACGCTCGCCAGCGAGGAAGCCGTAGATCAGGCCGAAGGCGACGGCACCCGGGACGATCGGCAGGACGGCGCGCGCGCCGCGCACCGCCCCGTCGATCGTGAACGTCACCGCCGGTCGCGGCGGTGGCGTCGCATCGCTCACGCATCCACCTCGATGCTGCCTTCGGCCACCGGCACCGCCGCACCACCGACACGCACCTCGACCACGCGGTTCGCTTCGCGCCGCGCCCGCGCCTCGATCAGACTCGGCCGGCCCATCTCGAATCCCTGGCCGATTCGCCAGCGATGCCAACCCTCCGCCACGTCCGGCAGCCCTGCCAGGTAGCCGGCGAAGGCGGCAGCTGCACTCCCGGTCGCCGGATCCTCGGCGATGCCGTCGTGCGGTGCGAACATCCGCGCCCGCACGTCCAACGCCGCGGCACCGGTCTCGCGGGTGAACAGGAACACACCCTTGGCGCCGTCGGGCAACGCCACGGTAGCATCCAGCCGGGCCCGGCCCAGGGCGTCCAACCCGGCAACCTCGACCAGCAAGAACGGAGCTCCGCAGGAGGCGACGCAAGGCAGCCCGCCGGCGGTCACGATCTCCTCCACGGAGAGCCCGATGCCAAGCGAGGCGGCCAGCTGGGGCTTGCCGGAGGTCGGTGCCACGGGTGCCGCGAACTCGGCCGTGCCCGGACGGCCATCGACCAGCGCCACGTGCACCGGCACCGGCCCAGCCTGCTCCTCGAGCACGATCTCGCCGCCCGGCGGCACGCGGTCCAGCCACGCCAGGACGAGAGCCGTGCCCACGGTCGGGTGGCCGGCGAACGGCATCTCGGACCGGGGCGTGAAGATCCGCACACGTGCCAGATGGGTAGCCTCGGCAGGCGGCAGCACGAAGGTCGTCTCCGAGTAGTTGAACTCGGCCGCGATCCTCTGCATCTGCTCGGTGCTGAGACCGACGGCATCGGGCAGCACGGCCAGCTGATTGCCGCCGAAACGACGCTCGGTGAAGACGTCACAGGTCAGGTACCGGTACCGCATCGCCCTCCCCCCGGCTCAGCCGCGCCAGAACGGCTTGCGCGCTTCGCGTTCCGCCTCGCTGCGGCTGAGACCGATATCCTTCAGGGCGTAGTCGCTCAAGCCCTGCAGCGTCAGACGCTGCCGGCGCCGCTCGGCCCAGGTCTCGAGAATGGAGGTCAGGCGCACCGCCAGACTGCCGGATCTCGAGGATTGACTCTGAAATATGCCGATTGATTCGTCTCTGCTGGTTGCCATCATCATCGCTCGCCCAGGTGTTTACAGGACGATGTGATACAATCTTGACTGGACCTTAGAGTCAATTATAACATTGACACCATGACAATCGAACCCACCGATCTGCACCGACGTCCCGGCCCGGCCTATCGCGCCCTTGCCGATGCGTTGACCGAAGCCATCGAGGAGGGGCGCATGGAGCACGGCGCGCGCCTACCGCCCCAACGGGACCTCGCCCATCGGCTGACCGTCACCGTCGGCACGGTCGGCCGCGCCTACGACCTCCTGGCCCAGCGCGGCCTGGTGCGCGGGGAGGTCGGGCGCGGCACCTACGTGCTCGCCAAGACGACGGTGCCGGCCATGGTCGCCCTGGATCCCGGCGCCGCCGACGGCCTGATCGATCTGACCACCAACTTTCCGGCCCCGACCGCCGCCCAGGCCGGCCTCGGCGACCTGCTGCCAATGCAGGAGACCGCGGTCGAGGTGCTCGCGGACCTGCTACGCTATCCCGAGGCCGCGGGCACAGGGCGGCATCGCCGCGCGGCCGCGAGCTGGCTCGAGCAGCTCGGCATTGCCACGGATCCAGAGCGAGTCATTCTCACCAACGGCGCCGAAGGCGGGCTGGCAGCGGCATTGGTGGCCCTGGCGCGGCCGGGCGATTCCGTGCTGGCCGAGGCCTTGTGCTACGTGGCCCTGCGCA
>JAPJRA010000680.1 GCA_030824835.1 Geminicoccaceae bacterium
ATATAAACTAGCTGATTATTTTAGATCATATTGTGATTTAATAGAATCGTTATTTATCTTTGGAATAAGCCGGTCATCGGTAGCATGTCGGCTGCCGTCGCTGTCTGAACCACCATTCATCGCTCGTTTCGGCCGCGATATTCAGCCCAAGGCCAAGGTTGTGGTCGGACATGTTACCGACCGCCACGCCGTATTGACCATCGATTCTTGCGCCAAAGTTGAATTTATTTATCGTAGCTCACATTAAACGCTTTTAACCGCTATTGCAAAGATAACACACATACATATCTTTCAATTTTTGAGGGAAAAAGCGCCTGATACGGGTTCAGACGTCGGATGGCCGCATGGGTGCCGTCGTTATCGCGCTGTCGGGCGTCGAGCCCATCAAATGGGTCGCTCGCCTGATCGGAACTCAGATCCGGATCGAGCGAATGAAGGCCAGCCGCTCGTCGGCCGCGCGCTGGCGGTCGGCGCGGAGTACCGTCAGCCGATTGCCGAACATGGCCAGCTCGTCCTCGCTGCTACCGAGTTGCGCGAGGTAGCGCTTGGCAAGGTCGCTGTCGCGCGGCACCGCCTCCAGATTGGCACGGAGGCGGGCCTGGTCCCGTGTGATCTCCACCTGCCGCGCCGTCGCCGCGTCGATGTCGCGCTCGGTGGCCGTTACCTGCGCTGACAGGTCCTGCAGGCGGCTCAGGGCGGCCTGCAGCTCGGGCGGCGGGGTCAGACCGCTGAACTCCAGCAGCAGCTGCTCAGGGTCGGCGTCGACCAGCTGGATACGCTGCGTCACCGGTCGCTCCAGCACGACGGTCAGGTCGAGCTTGGAGGTTGGCGCCAGGGAACGGGTGACCCTGATCCGCCCGCCCTCGACGACGGCGTCCTTGGGTGCCGCCACGTGCCAGCCGTCGGGCTGCTGCTGTTCCAGGACGAAATCTCGGGCGGCGCCGGTGAATCGGGACGTCACCGCATAGTCGAAACGCTGCTGGTCGATTCGGGCCAGCTCCAGCACGCCGTCGGCGACTCGGACGCGATCGAGGCTGCCCTGCTCGCTGGTCCGCGATGTGACGTCGATATTGCCATCGAGGCCGTAGGCCAGCCGCTGTTGCGCGCCGGGCGCCAACTGCGGCAGGGGTGCGTCGCCGAGATAGGTCATGCCGCCACCGGGCAACGCCTCGAAGAGTGTGGCCAAGCCGGCTGGCAGGCTGGTGTCGGCCGCGTTGCGCACGCGCAGGGCAGCACCCGGGTGCATCCCACCCTCGTCGGCGTCATAAAGGGCGATGCGCTCGATCGGCAGCGACCGATCGACGATCGGGGCCATTACCGTATGCCCGGAGGCGAGTGTCACCGGCTGCGGCAGCGGGAAAAGGGTTTGCGCGGTAAGCTCCTGCGGCGTACCGACGGCAAGATCGGCCGGGGCCGCCGTCTGGGCGAAGGCCTCCGCCGCGGGCGGGGCCGCCATGGCAGCCAGGGGTGCCGTCGAGCGCAGTGCCTTCCGCATCTCCGCCGTCGGCAATACCGGCACGTCGGGCCGCGGCACATAGTAGCTCTGGAACAATGCTTGGCGGAGCGCCCTGGGGCTGCCGGCGATCAGCGTCACGGCGACGTCGTGCCAGTCCTGGCCGCTCGCGTTCTCGAGGACGGCCCAACCCTGCAGCAGGCCCTGGCCGTCGCCGGCGACGAGCCGGTAGGTGGCCTTCCAAAGCGGCATCTCGGCCAGGTAGCCGAGGCTGACGGCGGAGCCCGGCGCGCCACCGAGGGCGATCTCCAGCTCCCGCTGCTGCTCGTTCCGGCCATCGGCGAGCCGAGCCAGCACCATCTGGACCTGCCGCTCCAGCCCAGGGTCGGTGAACGCGAACCCGCCCACCGTCTCCAGGACCACCGAGCTGATGCCGTCGGCACCCAGCAGGCTCAGCCGATGCGTCGTCGTGATCCGATCGCCGTCCCGGGTCTCCTCGGCGGCGACGGTGAGGATGCGGCCGTGGAGCGTCGTCGGGCCGCGGACCTCGATTTCCGCGCCGCGCAGGCTCGCCAGCAGCGTCGGCAGGTCGCGCAGATCGCCCTCGCCAAACGGCACGTCGTGGAACAGGTCGGCCAGGGGCGTGGGGCCGAGCAGGGACACGGCACGGACCGGGCCGCCCTCGCCCAGGATGGTCAGGCTCTTGAGGATATCGTCGACCTGGCGCAGTGGCACGGTCAGGCGAAGGATGCCGTCGGCTTCGGCCGTCGCCCGGTAGCCCAGGTAGCCGACACCGCCGGTCGACAGCAGGACGCGTTCCAGCACGGGCTCGGCTGCACGCGCCGACGGCCCGAACCCGGACAGGGCCACACCGCCGAGCAGCGCCGCAGTCAGAACGGAAGTGCATCGCATGTGTTCGGCTCGGCTCCTTCGATCGCCAATTCTGCGCAGATCCGGCAAACATGCTACACGAGCGCCGCCTGGGTGTCGCCCGACACCCGAACCCAGCGAGAGGTTACCATTGGAGCGTCTGCTCCTCGTCCATGAGCATGCCACGACCTGGCTCGCACGGCTGCAGCGGCGCTTCCCGGAGCTGCCGGTTGAGATCTGCACGGCACCCGACCGGCTGCCGGAGCTGCTGGCCGAGTTCCGGCCGACCATGGCCTATTCGTGCAAGAGCGAGGCGATACCCGGCCCGGCGCACCGACTGCTGCTCGGCTGCCCGAGCCTGACCTGGCTGCATGTCGGCGGCTCCGGCTACGATCATCTGGCCGGCTGGGAAACGCTGCCGCTGGTGCTGAGCAACAGCCGCGGTGTGTTGGCGCCCTACCTGGCCGATGGCTCCGGTGCCGACGATGAGCAGCGAGCGGCCGGCGAGCGGCCGCCACTCGTGCTTCTGCCACACCCGGTCCCGCTGTTGGCGCAGGAAGCGCGGCAGCCCGAAGCTCAGCGCCAGCAGCGCGCCCATCACC
>JAPJRA010000681.1 GCA_030824835.1 Geminicoccaceae bacterium
GGCCCGATGCTGCGGCTGGCTTCCGCATCCCCGGCGGCCAGGAATGAGGTCTTCGGCTTCTGGCGTGATCTGGTGCAGTCGCAGGTGGCACAGAATGTCGATGCGGTTCGCCAGCTGGCCGCCGCCCGCACCTGGCAGGAGCGCGTCGAGGTCCAGAGCAACTATCTGGCCGGCAACGTTGCCCGGATGAGCGAGGCGGCGTCGCGTTACGCGGACCTGTCCGGCACGTTGGTGAAGCGGCTGCTGAACGCTGGCGTCCGCGAGACCAAGAAGGCCGGCTGACCCTGCGCGCCGACCCTGACGAGCTGGGCTGACCGCCACCGTGCGGCCAGCCCCGGCTTGTCGAGCCCACGCGGGCAGGTCGACATAGTCCGGCTTGTGGCTCGCCTGCGCACTGACGTCGGCGTGGTGAGCACCTACCGTCCAATGCTCAGTCGAAGCGGACCGAGTTGCGGCCGGCGAGGATCAGCTCGATCACGCCAGCCGCCGCGGCATGGCGCGCATCATCCGCGGTCGGCGGGACCGCGCTGCGGTGGGCGGTGGCAGCGTCCTCGAGGATCGCCCGTGCTTCCTCGATGGTAAGCAACTTGTTCTCGGTCAGCGACAGCAGCAGCGATTCACAGATGGCAAGCGCCGCGAGCCCCGCTGCTCCAGCTTGGTAGGCCATGGTCGTATCCTTTGGGAATGGAGCGAGGCCAAGGAGATGGCGGCCGAACTCATGATGGAGGCAGCGAGTATAGCAGTCTTTTCAAGTCGTTAGGCTAATCCAAAGCAGCATGCAGAGGTTAATTGTCTGGCCAGCAGGAACCTAAATATTGGCGATAGATTTCGATCTTATTCAAGGAACAACCGCATGACTGCCGTTGCCAGCCCGCTGGTCCGCAAGCTGACCCGCTTCATGCCCATGGGGCAGGCGGAGGTGGCCATGCTCGACCGGCTCGAGGCGCAGCGCCGGTGCGTCGCCGCCGGCATCGAGCTGGTCCGCGAGCATCAGGTTGGGCACCATGTTTTCATCCTCGAGCATGGCTGGGCCTGCTCCTATAAGGATTTGCCCGACGGCGGCCGACAGATCATCGACTTCCCGATCCCGGGCGATGTCATGGGTCTGCGCAGCGTGCTCCTGCGTGCCTCCGATCACAGTTTTGCCACGGTCACCAAGGTCACCGTGGCCGAAGTATCGAAAGCCCAACTCGTGGCGGCCTTCGAGCAGCAGCCCAGGTTGGGTATGGCGTTCTTGTGGGCTGCATCGCGCGATGAGGCGATGGTCGTCGAGCATCTGGTCGGCGTCGGCCGCCGCAGTGCCCTGGTGCGCACCGCCCATTTTTTGCTGGAGCTGGGACTACGGCTGGAGCTGGCGGGTCTCGGCTCCAGAGCGGAATTCGCCTGCCCGCTCAGTCAGTACATGCTGGCCGATGCGGTCGGGCTCACCGCCATCCACATCAACCGGGTGCTGCGGCAGCTGCGCGAGCTCCAGCTGCTGACCTTTCGCGATGGCCGTATCGTGTTTCATGATTTGCAAAGGCTGCAGCAGTTGGCCAGCCACCATAGCGGCTATCTCGACCAAGCCTGACTTGTATTTTTCGCGTCAGCGGGCTTTGGCACTGACCCATGTTAGCGTCCACGCGTGGATGGCAGCCTAGAATTGGTCGGCCAGGATTTGGGTTACCCCGTCCATTCTGCCCTCCTCCTGTCGGCTGGCCGAGCGGCCCATGCTCGCGCGGGGCCGGTCGGGGACATCCTCATGCCTGGGGCCATCTTCCTGAAAGCATGCCGATGAAGACGAGCGTAGCGGGTCCATCGAGCCTCCAGCTACCGGCCGCGACAGCGATCGCAGCTGGTGTTGGGATCCATGCCCAGCCACGGTCGACTCTACCGGGTACGATCGAGTTCGGCCAGGAGTTGCACCAGATATGTGCTGGAATCGTCAGCATCTTCGACATCGGGGCCAACATAGCGTTCACCTGCACGACCGTGCCGGCATGGCTATCGCGTCAGAACGCGATGCAACTGCACCTCATCGCCAACGAGCTGATTACCAACGCCGTCCGATATGCGTTTTCGGCCGGCCGCGGTGGCCGCATCGCTGTCGACTTCCAGGCGTCCACGACGGCCTGGCAACTGACCGTCGAGCATAGCGGGCTTGGACTGGGAGCCCGGGGCTACCCGGCCCCGCGACTGTCCAAGATGCTGGTCACGCGCATGAGCGGCCAGCTGGAGATGCGCGGCGTGATCGGCGGCATGGTCTATGTCGCGACCGTGCCACGGCGGTAAGCCGACGTCTCGGCGCCGTTCAGCCACGCCGATCCGTCGTCCGGCAGAGGTGCGGGCAGACCGCCCGTTTGCGCTGGAGGCAGCGGAAGGCCGGTGAGCAGCGGCCCGTTGCCCTTGCCTGGATGGTAGCGGTAGCGCCCCCGGTAGAGGTTGCCGATGCCGATCCGGCCCTATCTCGTCTGCCAGCGGCCAGCATGAGCCGGTGCCGGAACGGCGGCAGCACCGCAGCGGGGCCGGACCCGAAGCGGCCGGGTCACCGCCGCAAGAGCGCGGCGCCAAGCCCGCCGTAGCCCGTGATCGTCGGATGGCTCGTGCCGAGCGCGTGCTTATGCGTGACCGTGACGACCGCCACCGCGGCACCGGCGGCCTCGGCCGCCTGGATTCCAGCCGGGGCGTCCTCGAACACGAGACAGTCCTCGATCCGCTGGCCCAGGCGCTCGGCCGCCAGCAGGAAGCAATCGGGCGCCGGCTTGCCGCGCTCGACATCCTCGGCGGTCACCAGCACGGCCGGCACGGGCAGCCGGGCGGCAGCGAGCCGGCGCAGGGCCAGCCGGCGCGGCGAGGAGGTGACGATGGCCCAGCGGTCCGGCGGCAGGGAGGCCAGGAACACCGCGGCCCCCTCGATCGCCTCGACGCCGTCCACATCCTCCATC
>JAPJRA010000682.1 GCA_030824835.1 Geminicoccaceae bacterium
CGATGGTGGCCGCCTCCGTCGGCACTGCCACGGCCCAGGACAAGGACATCTCGATCTATTTTGTCGGCTGTGCCGCGCCCACCGGATTTCACGGCTATCTCGCCCGCGGTGCGGAGGAGGCTGGAGCCAATCTGGGCGTCAAGGTCACCTACATCTTCCCCGACCAGCTGACGATTCCCAACCAGGTGCAGAAGATCGAGGAGGCGATCGCCGCGCAGGCGAATGGGATTGCTGTCTGCGCCTTCGCCGAGGATTCCGCCTACACCGAGGTCTCCGCCCGCGCGAAGGAAGCCGGGATCGCTTTCGGCAGTGCCGCGGCGCCGCCCACCGGCAAGCAGGTGCGCGACCCCAATGACATCTTCCTGTTCCGGACCGGCTCGGACGAGCGTGCTGCCGGCGCGCTGACGGCGCAGCGGCTCGTGTCGATGGGCGTGAAGGGCCGCGTCGTGGTCGGCGATCAGCAGCCCGGCGACGCCAGCTGTCGTGACCGGGCCGATTCGCAGATCGAGGCGCTCAAGGCCGCCGGCATCGAGGCGGATTTCCTCGAGCTGACGATGGACCCCGGGCAGCAGTCCGAGTCGCTCTTCAACTATCTCCGGCTGCACCCCGACACGGCGGCCGCGGCCAGCGTCTGCGACGTGATCGACGGCTTCCTCTCCGCCAAGGCGGACAGCGGTCGCGATGATCTGATCCTGACCGGCTACGATATCGTGGCCCAGTCGCTGGAGGCGATCAAGGACGGGCGGCAGGCCTTCACGATCGACCAGCAGCAGTTCTGGCGTGGCTACATGCCGGTGCTGCTGCTGACCCATCAGATCAAGTATGGCCTGACCCAGGCCAACTATTTCCTGACCGGCCCAACCATCGTCGATGCCTCGAACGTCGACAAGGTCTCCGCCCTGGTCAGGGAAGGCTACCGGTAGGGTGGCCTGGGCGTGATGCCCGAGCGGCCCTCGCGCTGGCAGGATCTCGGCGAATCGCTGCGGCGGTTCATGCTGCGGCCGGAGGCGACCTCGGTCGCCGCCGTGCTGATCCTGTTCGTCGTCTTCACCGCCCTCAGCCCGCAGCTGTTCCCGACCAAGCTCACCTACATCAGCATCATGGCGGTGGCGGCCGAGCTCGGCATCGTCAGCATCGGCGTCACGCTCCTGATGATCGGCGGCCATTTCGACCTGTCGGTGGGCGCCGTTCTCGGGCTGACCTCCTATGTCTGCGTCGTGCTGATGCGCGACATGGGCCTGCCGCCGATCTTGGCGGGGCCGGCGGCGGTGGCGGTCGGCGCGGCCTTGGGCGCGTTGAACGGGGCCGTCGTGGTCCGGTTCCGGATCCACTCCTTCGTGGTCACCCTCGGCACGATGCTGATCTGGCGCGGCGTGCTGATCGCGCTGACGGGTGGCTTTCCGATGACGGTGACCATCCCGGCCGAGTTCAAGAGCATCATGGCGGGGCCACTGCTCGCCGGATTCCGGATGTCGATGCTGTGGTTCTTAGCCATGGCGGCTCTCGGTACGCTGCTGCTGACGCGAACCCGGTTCGGCAACTGGATCCAGGCCCGTGGCCAGAACGAGCAGGCGGCGCGCAACCTGGGCGTGCCGGTCGATCGGGTCTCGATCATTCTCTTTATGATCACCTCGGCGCTCGCGGCCATAGCCGGTGTCATCCAGGTGGCGCGGTTCTCGTCGGTCGACGCGCTGCGCGGCGAGGGCATGGAGCTGCAGGCAGTGGCCGTGACCGTCATCGGCGGCACGCTGCTGGCCGGGGGCTACGGCAGCGTGGTCGGCACACTGCTCGGTGCGATCACCTTCGGCATGATCCAGGTGGGGTTGGTCCTGGCCGGCGCGCCCGGGCATTTCTTCCGGACGCTGACCGGGGTCATCGTCGTCGGTGCGGTCATCTTGAACACCTCGGTGGCCCGCCGTATGGCGAAATCGAAGCCGCTTCGCGGTTATCGGCGCGACAGCACGGATGCCGACGCTGCCATCAAGGCCGAGCGGGCGCGGGAGCAGGCATCATGAGCGCGCCGTCATCACCCTCGGCCCAGGAAGGCACCGGCTTCGACGACCTGCGTCGCCGACGGGTCATCGAGGCGATCCCGACCGGTGCCGTACCGGTCATCGAGGCGATCAACCTCTCCAAGGGCTTCGGCGCCACGACTGCCTTGGTCGATGTCTCGCTCAAGGCCTATGCCGGGCGCATCCTGGCGCTGCTCGGCGACAACGGCGCCGGCAAGTCGACCCTGATCAAGATCCTCTCCGGCGTGTTCCCGCCGGATCAAGGCGAGCTGCGCTTCAAGGGCGAGCCGGTCATCTTCACCAACCCGGCCCAGGCGCGCGAGCGCGGCATCGCCACGGTGTTCCAGGACCTCGCCGTCTGCGAGCTGCTGTCGGTGACGCGCAACATCGTGCTGGGCCGCGAGCCGCAGAAGGGCTTCGGGCCGTTCAAGCTGCTCGACCTGAAGCGGGCCGACGAGATGGCGCGCTCGGCGTTGCATCAGCTGGGCGTGCGCTGGGAGCGCGGCCTCGACGAACGCGGTGTGAACATTTCGGGCGGCGAGCGCCAGTCGCTGGCGATCGCCCGGGCCATGTTCTTCGGCTCGTCGCTCTTGGTGCTGGACGAGCCCACCTCGGCACTGGCCGTCCGGCAGGCGGGCAGGGTGCTCGAGCATATCGTCAAGGCGCGCGATCAGGGCCAGGCGGTGATCCTGATCACCCACAATTTCCGCCACGCTTTGTCCGTGGCCGACGATCTGACCGTGCTGGCGCAAGGCCGGGTCGCGGCCAATTTCCGCTGCGACGAGATCGAGTTGGACGACCTCACGGAACTGGTGGCGCGGGTCGGCTGAGCGGACCCGCGGACCCGAAAGGAACACAGTCGATGACCACGGATGCACCCGGCCGCAAGCGCGTCGTCGTCCACGAGGAC
>JAPJRA010000683.1 GCA_030824835.1 Geminicoccaceae bacterium
GCGCATCCTGGCCGAGGGCAGCGGGGCGCGCCTACGCTGGGTGTCGTGGGTGGCCGTGCCGGACGAGCCGCCCGCGGCGGCACGGGACCGCAGCTGCTTCGTGCAGGCCGATCTCGCGGATCCCGACCTTCCGGCCGGCCTGTGCGATAGCATCGACACCGTCTTTCATGCCGCTGCCGTGATGCCCGGACAGCGGGGCAGGTCGCCAAGTCTGGAGGATTATCGCCGGGTCAATATCGACGCCACGCTGCGACTAGCGACGGCGGCGGCAGTGGCGGGTGTCCGCCGCTTCGTGTTCGTCTCCAGCACCGCGGCCATGGGGGCGCCAGCGCAGCCCGTGGTCGACGAGACGACCGCGTGCCACCCGTCCAGCCCTTACGAGGTGACCAAGCGGCTGGCCGAGGAGGGGCTGCTGGAGCTGGGGCGGCAGTCGAGGCTCGAGGTCGTCATCGTGCGGCCATGCCTGATTGCCGGAGAGGGGCAGCAGGGGGGCGTGCTGCTGAAGCTCTTTAAGCTCGCCGGCAAGGGCTTGTTCCCGGTCTTCGGTGGCCGGCTCGACGTGCAGAAGCCGCTGGTCGATGTCGAGGACGTGGCGCGCGCACTGATGCTGGCGGCGGTGGCCGGCCCCGCATGCGAGATCTATCTCGTGACCTCCGGTGTCCGCCACACGCTCGCCGAGATGCTGGCGGTGGCGGGCAGGCTCACCGGCAACCCGAGGCCCTATCGGTCCATTCCCCTGCCGCTGGCGCGCGCCGCCGCTTTCGCCACCACGCCCCTCGCGCGTCTGGTCGGGCGCGAGCCGCCGCTTTCGCCCGAGCGCCTCGACCTGTTCCTGTCCGACCGGGCGATCGACATCGGCAAGGCACGGAGGGAGCTCGGCTATGCGCCGGAGCTGCGTGATCTCGCCAGCATGCTGGGTCGGACCTACGCCTGGTACGGTATGACCGGCCAGCTGTGATCGAGCAGCGTTCGTGACGCTGCCATGCGAATATATGTAAGTTCCGTCATTGTTCCTTAACCTATTTGATGTCCAGGCCATGGAACGTTGTGTCAACACGGTTATTTGAGATCGAACGCCGCCCGCTCTTGCAGCGCGGGCGCCGGAACCAATGGGCTTGTCGCGTGTTTTGGTTGGAGGAGAGCAGGAGGCGCACAATGTGGACAAGCTACTTGGTACCGATGATCGGCATCGCCGCGATCGTCATGGTTTATCTGGCGGCCAAGCCGATCGGACCCGGTGGCTGAGCGACGGAGCTGAGGCCAACCGCTAGTCTATTCATTTCGTCGCGCGAATCGCGTTTCACGTTGTTCTGATCTGGCTTTGGACCTATCTCAAGTCGTGCCGCCTCCTGATGGCGGCGAGGGGACGACGCCGGGATAAGGATAACTTGCCATGGCGAGCGATGTGGCAGCCAGGACTTCCGATCTGTCGAATGTGGTCAATGTAGCGCCGCCGAAGCGCCTGACGCCTGCCGGCAATGTGGAGCCGGAGGCCTGGGGCGACGGCTGGCGCCGCAACGAGTTCAGCTATCTGCGGGATCGGCTCGAGGCAGTCGAGCACCAGTTGCGTCGGCGGACGGTGGTGCTGAGTGCGGCGCTGGTGCTGAGTCTCGGACTGGCGGCCGGGCTGGCCGCCATCACCTTCATGGATGCGCCGTGGACCGAATGGGCCAGGGCCAGCCTGAAAGCCGGGCCGACCGGATCGCCCAGCCCGGCGGCCGAGGCTCCATCGCGGCCTCGCCTGCTGAGGGAATCGGCGACACCTGCTGCGGATTGAATGGTGGGCGCGACAGGGATTGAACCTGTGACCCCTACGATGTCAACGTAGTGCTCTACCGCTGAGCTACGCGCCCGGTGGGCGGCTTCCTAGGCAAAATCGTGCCGGCCTGCAAGGGGGTTTCCAACCCGGGCGCATGCTTTGCGCCCGTGATGCTTGCAGGCATGCCGGAGCTGTGGTCAGGTTCAATCTCAATCGACGAAGCAGGCGATGCAGCACGGCCCTCTGGCACCCTACCTGATCGTAGCCCCACGCGGCGCGCCGTTACCGCTGGTGCTGTCGTCCCCCCACAGCGGGGTGACCTATCCCGAGGACATGCTGGCCCAGTCGCGGCTGACGCAGCGGCAGCTGCGGGCCCTGGACGACGGCCCGGTGGATGCGTTGCTCGCGGCGGGCTGTGTAGCGGGAGCGACGCTGATCGCCGCCACCTACCCGCGGGCGGTGGTGGACCTGAATCGGGATGCCACGGAGCAGGACCCGGATTCGCTGGCGGATCCCGAGCGCATGCCGGGCCTGCGGGCCTCCGTCCGAGCTCGGGCCGGCCTCGGCGTGGTCCCGACCCGTCTGCTCGGGCAGCCGATCTACGCCGGCCGACTGCATGCCTTGGAGGTTTGCCGCCGGCTGGCGCAGGCCTACCAGCCTTACCATGCCCAGCTTGCGGCGCTGGCGGCCGAGCGGCGTTGCCATTGCGGCGTCTCCTTGGTCCTCGACTGCCATTCCATGCCGACGGTCGTGTCCGGCCGTGGCGAGCGGGCGATCGACGTGGCTTTGGGGGATCGGTTCGGCCGGAGCTGTGATCGACGCCTGATCGAGGTCGCCGAGGGTGTGCTGGCCGGGGCAGGGTTGAGCGTCGCCCGCAACCGTCCCTATGCCGGTGGGTACATCACCGAGCATCACGGCCGCCCGGCCGCCGGCAGCCACGCGCTGCAGCTGGAGTTGCGCCGCGGGCTGTTCATGCAGGAAAGCACGTACGAGCCGAACGACGGTTTCGACGGGCTGCGGGCGTTGCTGGGTGAGCTGGTACGGGCCCTGGCCGACGCCACGCTGGAGCTGGTCACGCCGGCGGTGGCAGGCCGGCCGGCGGCGTTAAGGTCGGCGTAACGCCGGCGGGCGCATCTTCCCTCCCGACGACGATACGGGTG
>JAPJRA010000684.1 GCA_030824835.1 Geminicoccaceae bacterium
GTCACGTCCTTGAAAGTCGCGACCGAGCCCAAGGGCACCATGTCGCCGCGGGCATTCCTGGTCTTGAGGTTGGCGATGTCGCGCACCTCGCGCCGGAACGGGCCGTCGGCCTGGGCCTGCACGCGGTAGGTCCGGCCGAGATAGTTGAAGTCGTTGATGTAGGACGAGCCCAAATAGACGTTGAGCGTGTCGAACACGTTGCTCACCGGCACGCCCAGCATCTCGGCCTTCGCCCGATCGATGTCGGCATAAACCTTGGGTGTGCGGGTGTTGAACAAAGTGAACACCGAGGTCAGGCCGGGCTCCCGGTTGGCGCGGGCGACCAGCTCGTTGGTGACCGCCTCCAGCGCCGGCAGGCCGCGGCCGCGCCGGTCCTCGACATACATCTTGAAGCCGCCACCGGTGCCGACGCCGCGCACCGGTGGCGGATTGATCACCAGGACGAACGCTTCCTGCATTTGGCCCAGCGTCTTGCGCAGATCGTTCAGGATCTGGTCCTTGGTGATGCCGGCGGCGACCCGCTCCTCGAACGGCTTGAGGGTGACGAAGATGGCACCGGCATTGGGCGCGCTGGTCAGCGTGGCACCATCCAGGCCGGCAAAGCCCGCGGTGTGGGCGGTGCCCTCGACCGACAAGGCGAGCTTGGTGGCTTCGCGCACCACCTTGTCGGTGCGCTCCATCGAGGCGCCCGGCGGCAGCTGGATCGCCGTGATGAAGTAGCCCTGGTCCTGCTCGGGGATGAAGCCGGTGGGCGCGCGCTGGAACTGGTAGACGGCGAGCCCGATCAGGCCGCCATAGATCACCAGCACCAGGATGCTCAGCCGAATCAGCCGACGGGTGAGCGCGCCGTAACCGGATGCCAGCTTGTCGAACAGCCAGTTGAAGCCGTTGAAGAACCAGCGGATCGGGGCGGTGATCGCGGACTTCTTCGGATGCTCCTCGTGCGGCTTCAGCAGGAGCGCGCACAGCGCCGGCGAAAGAGTCAGCGAGACCATGCACGAGATCAGCGTCGAGGCTGCAATGGTGACCGCGAACTGACGGTAGAACTGGCCCTGGATGCCGGAAATCAATGCCGCCGGGATGAACACGGCGCAGAGCACCAGCGCGATGGCGAGCAAGGCACCGCCGACCTCGTCCATGGTGCGATGGGCGGCATCCTTGGGCGAAAGACCCTGGCGCAGGTTGCGCTCGACGTTCTCGACCACGACGATGGCGTCGTCGACCACGATGCCGATCGCGAGCACCAGCCCGAACAAAGACAGGTTGTTGAGGCTGAAACCCAGCGCCGCCATGACGGCGAAGGTGCCGATCAGCGAGATCGGGATCGCTACGATCGGGATGACCGCCGCCCGCCAGGTCTGCAGGAACAGGATCACCACGACGACGACCAGTGCCACGGCCTCGAAGATGGTCTTCACCACCTCGTCGACCGACTGCTGGATGAACTCGGTCGGGTTGTAGATGATCTCGTAGTCGAGCCCCTTGGGGAAGTCGCGCCTGAGCACCTCCATGGTGCGCTTGACCTCGTCGGCCGTGGCCAGCGCGTTCGAGCCCGGCAGCTGGAAGATGCCGAGGGCCGTGGCGGTGCGGTCGTCGAGATAGGCGTTGCGCAGATAGTCCTGGGCACCCAGCTCGATCCGGGCGACGTCGCGCACGCGGGTGATCCGGCCGTCCGGGTCGGTCTTGACGATGATGTTCTCGAACTCGCGCACGTCCTTCAGGCGGCCCAGAGTCTCGACGCTGAGCTGGAACGCGCCTGGGTTCGGGACCGGCACCTGGTTCAGCGCACCGGAGGCCACCTGGATGTTCTGAGCGGCCACCGCGTTCACGACGTCGGTGGCGGTGAGGTCGAGCTCGGCCATGCGCTCGGGGTTGAGCCAGACGCGCATCGAGTAGTCGCGCGCACCGAAGATCTGAATGTCGCCGACGCCGTGCAGGCGGGCAAGCACGTCCTTGATCTGCAAGGTCGCGTAGTTGGAGATGTAGAGCTGGTCGAGCGATCCGTCCGGCGAGTTGAGATGGATCACCATCATCAGGTCGGGCGAGTTCTTCTTGGTCGTGATGCCGCGCCGCCTGGCCTCCTCGGGCAGCTGCGGCTCGGCGATCGCGACCCGGTTCTGCACCAGCACCTGGGCCTCGTCGAGGTCGGTGCCGAGCGCGAAGGTGATCGTGATCTGGACGTTGCCGTCGCCGGTCGCCTGCGAGACCATGTAGAGCATGTTCTCGACGCCGTTGATCTGCTGCTCCAGCGGCGTGGCCACGGTCTCGGCGACCACCTCGGCTGAAGCGCCCGGATAGCTCGCGGAGACCACGACGGTGGGCGGTGCCACCTCCGGATACTGCGCCACTGCCAGTGTATAGTAGGCGAGGCCGCCGATCAGGGTGACGATGATCGAAATGACCGCCGCGAAGATCGGCCGGTCGACGAAGAAGTGCGAGAAGCGCATCTTAGCCTGCCGCCGGCTCAGTGGCCTCAGGCTCGATGGTGCCGTCCTTGGGTGCCACCTTCGCCCCGGGACGGGCCCGGATCAGGCCGTTGATGATGATCCGGTCGCCGGGCTCGAGGCCACGCCGCACGATGCGCAGGCCGCCCGGCTGACTCGGGCCCGGGCGGATGATCTTCGGCCGGACCACGTTCTCGGCATCGACGGTCAGCACCATCTTGCGCGACTGGTCGGTGACGATGGCGGCGTCCGGGATCAGGATCGCATCATATTCTGGGGAGCCAGGAATGCGGATGCGGCCGAACTGGCCCGGTGTGATCAGCCCGTCGGGATTCGGGAACACGGCCCGGCCGCGGATCGTGCCGCTGCCCTGGTCGACCACGTTGTCGACGAAGTTCATCGTGCCCTGGTGTGGCCAGCCATCCTCGTCGACGAGATGGGCTTCGACGATGGTTTCCCGGTTGCGGGTCGAGGG
>JAPJRA010000021.1:0-2238 GCA_030824835.1 Geminicoccaceae bacterium
GAGATCGCCCGTCGCATGGGCTATCGCGAGCGCAATCGGGTGCGTGCCGTCGAACGGTTCATGAAGCGCTACTACCTGGTCGCCAAGGACGTGGGGGCCTTGACCCGTATCTTCTGCGCGGCTCTCGAGGAGCAGCAGCCTCGCCAATCACGGTTCTCGCTACCCCGCTTCGGGTTCGGCCGGCGCAAGGTCAACGGGTTCGTCGTCCAGGGCAACCGGCTTAACATCGGTGATTCCTCGCTGTTCGAGCGCGAGCCCATCCGCATGCTGGAGCTGTTCCACTTCGCGCAGGAACGCGAGCTGGACATCCACCCGCAGGCCCTGGCGTCGATCACCCATCATCTGAGCCGGATCGACCAGCGCGTGCGGGAGAACCCGGAAGCCAACCGGCTGTTCCTCGACATGCTGTGCTCGCGCAAGGACCCGGCCTTGACGCTGAACCGGATGAACGAGGCCGGAGTGCTCGGCCGCTTCATCCCCGACTTCGGCCGCATCGTCGCTCAGATGCAGCACAACCTGTATCATGTGTACACGGTCGACGAGCACACGGTCCGTGCCGTGGGGATCCTGTCGCAGATCGAGAACGGGCAGCTGGCCGAGGAGCTGCCGGTATCGACCGAGGTGATGCCCAAGCTGCTGTCCAGGCGCGAGCTCTACGTCGCGACCTTTCTCCACGACATCGCCAAGGGACGCGGCGGCGACCACAGCGAGCTGGGCGAGCAGGTCGCCAAGCGGTTGTGCCCGCGCTTCGGTCTGGCCGACGACGCCACCGAGACGGTGGCCTGGCTGGTCCGTCACCACCTCGACATGAGCCGCTTCGCCTTCAAGCGCGACAGCGAGGATCCGCAGACGATCGCCGATTTCGTGGGCTTGGTGCAGTCGCCGGAGCGGCTGAAGCTGCTGCTGGTGCTGACCGCCACGGACATCCGCGCCGTCGGCCCCAACGTCTGGAACGGCTGGAAGGGCCAGCTGCTGCGCGAGCTCTACCACGAGGCCGCGGCGGCCATGGCCGCCGGCGACCCGCAGGGCCGCCGCGCGCGGCGCATCGAGCGAGCCAAAGCCAATCTCGGCGAAGCCCTGGCAGGGCTGCCGGAGGCACCTTGGGATCAGGCGGCGATCGAGACCTATGTCGGCCGCCACGACCCACGCTACTGGTTGGGCTTCACGCCGGAGGAGCATTTGCGGCACGCCATCGTCGTGGGAGCCACCGATGCGCAACGGGCCCCGCTGGCGATCGATTTCCGCACCGACGAGTTCCGCGCGCGCACGGATCTGCTGCTGTACGCTGCCGATCATCCAGGATTGTTCATGAAGGTGGCGGGGGCGCTGGCATTGTCTGGTGTCAGCATCGTCGACGCCCACATCTTCACCACCGTGGACGGCATGGCCCTGGATACGCTGGGCTTCCAGGATGCAGGCACGCGGCTGGCGCTGACCGATGCCGGGCGGCTCGAGCGGATCAGGGAGAATATCGAGAAGGCGCTGCGCGGCGAGATCTGGCTGGAGAAGGCGCTGGCGGGTCGCCGCAACCTGCCCAAGCGGACCGACGTGTTTGAGGTCGAGCCGCGGGTTCTCATCGACAATACCGCGAGCCGCACGCACAGCGTGATCGAGGTCAACGGCCGCGACCGGCCAGGGCTGCTGTTCGAGCTCGCCAAGACCTTGAAGGATCTGGGGCTGGTCATCTACAGCGCCCATATCAGCACCTACGGCGAGCGCGTGGTCGACGTGTTCTACGTCAAGGACGTGTTCGGCCTAAAGATTGCGCAACGCAGCAAGATGCAGCGCGTGCAGAAGCATCTGGCCGAGGTGCTGACCGCCGTATGAGCGTCGGCCGTGGTGCCCTCACCGTCGGTGGCCTGACGGCGCTGTCTCGGCTGGCCGGGTTCGCGCGTGATCTCCTGATCGCGGCGACCCTGGGTGCCGGGCCAGTGGCCGACGCCTTCTTCGTCAGCCTCAAGCTGGCCAATTTCCTCCGCCGCCTGTTTGCCGAGGGCGCGTTCAGCGCCGCCTTCGTGCCGCTGTTCACACGGTTGCGGGCGGCCGACGGTGCCGCCGCCGCGATGCGTTTCGCCGGCGAGGCGCTGAGCGTGCTGACGCTGGCATTGATCGCCGTCGTGTTTTTGGGCGAGCTGGCCATGCCGTGGCTGGTTCGTGTCATGGCGGCCGGCTTCGATCCGGGCTCCCTGCAGTTCAGGCTCTCGGTCGAGCTGGGCCGCATGACGTTCCCCTATCTTC
>JAPJRA010000021.1:2248-16280 GCA_030824835.1 Geminicoccaceae bacterium
CTTCTCTTCATCTCGCTGGCGGCCCTGTTCACGGGCCTGCTGCATGCAGGCAGCCGTTTCGCGGCGGCGGCGTTCGCCCCGATCCTGCTCAACGCGATCCTGATCGCGGCGCTGCTCCTGACCCGTGCCGAGGGCCAGTCGGCGGCCCGGGTCCTGGCGTGGAGCGTGGCGCTCTCCGGCCTCGCGCAGCTTGGCTGGGTTGCCCTGGCGGCGGCACGTGCCGGCCTCGTGCCGCGCCCGGCAGCGCCCCGACTGTCGCCCGCCATGCGGCGCCTTCTCGCGCTGATCGGACCGGGCGTGCTCGGAATCGGCGTGGTGCAGATCAATCTCCTGGTCAGCAGCTGGTTCGCCACCCATCTGCCGGCCGGTACCGTGGCCTACCTGTTCTATGCGGACCGACTGGTGCAGCTGCCGCTGGGCATCGTCGGCGTGGCATTGGGGACGGCCCTGCTGCCGGCCCTGAGCCTCGCCATGCGCGACGGTGCCGCCAGGGACGTGCTCAATCGCGCGGTCGAGACGGCACTGCTGCTGGCGGTCCCGGCGGCGGTCGGCCTCGGCGTGCTGGCGCAGCCGATCATCCATGTCCTGTTCGAGCGCGGCGCCTTCACACCGACGGCGACGCTGGCGACGGGGCAGGTGCTCACCTGCCTCGCCGTGGGCCTGCCGGCCCAGGTGCTGAGCAAGGTGCTGGCGCCCGGCTTCTACGCGCGGGAGGACACACGCACGCCGGTCCAGGTCGCCGCCGTGGCATTGCTGGTGAATGTCGCGGTGGCTTGGCTGCTGGCCGGCCGGCTCGGCCATGTCGGCATCGCCGTGGCGCTGTCGGTGTCGAGCTGGGTCAACGCCCTGGGCTTGGCCTTGCTGCTGTGGCGACGCGGCGTTCTCGTCCCGGACCGGCTCGTGGCGCGCCGCGGCCTTGGGACAGCGGGTGCCGTGGCCGTGATGGCGGTAGCCCTGCTGCTCACGCGGGAGTTCCTCGAGGCGGGTGCGGTCGGGCTCGGCCTCGCGATCGGCGCCGGTGCCGCGGCATTCCTTCTCACCGCCTGGCTCGCCGGCGCCCTGGACCTCGGCTCGCTCCGCCGGTTCGGTGACGCGTCTCGCGCTTGACGTCGCCGCGGCCAGCGTGTCCTAACGCCCTCGATTTCCCGCAAGTCACGAAAGCCGTTCCATGCAGGGCCGCATCTTCTCCGGCATCCAGCCGACCTCCGGCATCCATCTGGGCAACTATCTGGGGGCCATTCGCCACTGGGTCCGCCTCCAGTCGGCCTATGAGTGCATCTACTGCCTGGTCGACCAGCATGCGCTGACCACCCTGCACGCGCCGGCCGAGATGCGTGCGAACACGCGGGAGGCCGCGGCGGCGCTGCTCGCGGCGGGAGTGGACCCGCACCACTCGATCCTGTTCGCACAGAGCAGTGTCCCGGCGCATGCGCAGTTGGCGTGGGTCTTGAGCTGCGTCAGCCCGCTGGGCTGGCTCAACCGCATGACCCAGTTCAAGGAGAAGGCGGGGAAGGACCGGGAGAACGCGCCGGTCGGCCTCTACACCTACCCGGTCTTGATGGCGGCCGACATCCTGGCTTACCAGGCGACCCATGTGCCGGTGGGCGAGGATCAGAAGCAGCATCTGGAGCTGGCGCGTGACATTGCCGGCTCCTTCAACCGCCGCTTCGAGGTCGAGCTGTTTCCGCTGCCGGAGCCCATGATCCTGGGCGAGGCGACCCGCGTGATGTCGCTGCGCGACGGCACCAAGAAGATGTCCAAGTCGGACCCCTCGGAGCAGTCGCGGATCAGCCTGATCGACGATGCCGACGCAATCGCGCTGAAGATCCGCCGCGCCAAGTCGGACAGTATTCTGGGCGTTTCCTATGATCTCGAGAAACGGCCCGAGGCCTCGAATCTGCTGACCATCTTCGCGGCGCTGGCCGAACGGCCGCGTGCCGAGATCGAGGCCGTCTACGCCGATACCAGCTTCTCCGAGTTCAAGAGCAGGCTCGCCGAGCTCGCGGTCGAGAAGCTGGCGCCGATTGCCGGCGAGATGCGCCGGCTGCAGGCCGATCCGGGTCATCTCGACCGCGTCCTGCGAGACGGAGCCGAACGGGCGGCGGCGATCGCCGAGAAGGTGCTGGCGCAGGCCTACGACGCCGTGGGATTTCTTGCCGTGCGTTAGCAACCGGCCAGCGGCGCCCTACTTTACGGCCTATCATGACATCGATTGGAGACCTGCATGGCCGCGACGGACGACGATGGAATTGTGGAGCGGACGGGCCGTGGCCTGCGCCGGGTCCTGATTGGCCTCGGTGCGGTCGTGGGTCTTGTAGTTCTGTATTACGTCGGTGGCGCCATCTGGGTGCACAGGATCGACGACGATCCGACTTTCGACGCCGAGGTAGTCGTCCCCGACTCCGCCAGCCGTGCCGTCGCGGTCGCCGCCGATCTGCTCGACCGGGAAGTCAATCAACACCGCTGGGTGGCGAACGACCCGTTCTTCCAGCCCGGCTACGTGCTGGACAACATGCCGGCCTACCAGATCGGCATGGTGGGGGCGGTCGGGCGCTTCACGACCGAGTTGCGTGACCGGGTTGCGCGCGTGCGCGGCTCGAGTGCCGTCGACCCCGACCTCGAAAGTGCCGCGGGGCGGATCAACTACCCGGGCGACGTGTGGATCTTCGAGTGGTCCGGCACGCCGGTGCAGCCGAGCTCCGAGAGCCAGTATCGGCGCGGGATGGAGGATCTGCGCCGCTACAACGAGCGGCTCGCGCAGGGCAAGGCCGTGTATGAGCGGCGGGCCGACAATCTGCTGGCGACGCTGGACCGGATCTCAGGCGATCTGGGCGCCTCGTCGGCGGCACTGACGCAGGAGGTCGACGAAGGCACCAGCAACTTCCTGGACTTCAACGCCGACAATCTGTTCTACAGCATCAAGGGCAAGCTATATGCCTACTACCTTATCCTGCGCGAGCTGGAGAAGGATTTCACGCCGGTCATCCAGGAGAAAAATCTTCAGGCCAGTTGGGCGGAGCTGCTCACGAGCCTGCGGCTCGGCGCCACGCTGCATCCATGGGTCGTCAGCAACGGCCCCCTCGACAGCGCGGCCACGCCTAACCATCTAGCGGGAGAGGGCTTCCTCCTCCTGCGGGTGCGTACCAAGCTCGAGGAGATCATCGACATCCTGCGCACCTGACGCTACTTAGCGCGGTTCGCAGTGGAGCGCGTGCACATGTTCATCCAGACCGAGCAGACCCCGAATCCGGCGACGCTCAAGTTTCTGCCCGGCAACGTGGTGATGGGCGAAGGCGTAGCGGAGTTCACCGACCCGACCGAGGCCGAGCGGCTGTCGCCGCTGGCATCGCGCGTGTTCAAGGTGGACGGTGTCACCGGCGTTTATCTGGGTAGCGACTTCATCAGCGTTACCAAGGCGGCGGACGAGGACTGGCACCTGCTCAAGCCGGCGATCCTGGGTGCCATCATGGAGCACTATCTGTCGGGCGATCCGGCCGCCCTGGCCGGTGCGCAGCTCGGCGACGGAGGCAGCTCGTCCGCGGACGACCCGACGGTGCGCCAGATCAAGGAGCTGATCGAGACCCGTGTCCGGCCGGCCGTGGCGCAGGACGGTGGTGACATCGTCTTCCATGGCTTCGAGCGCGGTGTCGTCTACCTGCACCTGCGTGGCGCTTGCTCCGGCTGCCCGAGCTCGATTGTCACGCTGAAGAACGGCATCGAGAACTTGCTCAAGTATTACGTCCCCGAGGTGGTCGAGGTCCGCTCGATCAGCTGATCTTCGTCATTGCGCCTTCTCGCTTTTGATAGCTCAGGCACCGCTATCTCGGCCGCTGCCGCCGAGAGCGGTACCCTGCGTGCCCAGCGTCAGGAACGGCTGACGCGCGGTCATGCCGAGCGATTACTGCCTTTGCTGCGCGCCGTGATGGCGGAAGCCGGTTGGGCATGGGCCGATCTCGATCTGGTGGCCGTGACCAGGGGGCCGGGCAATTTCACCGGCCTCAGGGCCGGAATCGCGGTTGCTCGAGCATTGGGTCTGGCGCTAGGCCGTCCGGTTCTGGGCGTCGGCACGCTGGAGGTGGTGGCCCAGGCCGCGGCCGATTTGCGCCCGGCTGCCGGGCTACCGATCGTGGCCGCCCTCGATGCGCGCCGCGATCAGGTCTACCGCCAGCGCTTTGCCGCCGATCTGGAGGCTCTGGATTCGCCCATGCTCGTCCCGCTGGGCGACCTGCAGCGGGCTACGGGCAGCAGGCTCGCCGGTGACCCGGAGATCTGGGTACGTGCCGGTGTCGCTGGCGGACACGAGGTAGTTGAGGCGGACCCGCTTGCTCGGTATCTTGTGTCCTCCGCTTGGCGTCTGATGGAAGGCGGTGCGGTACCGGCGGCCGGCTTGGCGCCCCGACCGCTTTATCTGCGGCCACCTGACGCGCGAATTGGTGCGGGAGCATCCCTGGTGGCAGCCGTCCCCTGACATGGCAACGCAACGCAAGCCGGGCCCGGTCAGCGTGCGAACCGTTGGTCCCTTCGATCTGGGCCGGCTGGCGCGACTGCATAAGGGGTGCTTCGAAGAGGCTTGGAGTCGATCGGATCTCGCCCACTTGCTGGCGATGCCGGGGGGATTCGGGCTGATCGCCCGGCTGTTCGACGGTGGGCTCGCCAGCTTCGATGCCCTGCGCGGGGTTGGCTTTGCTCTTTGTCGTGTTGTCGGCGAGGAGAGCGAGCTGCTCTCCATCGGGGTCGGCCCGGCCTATCGTCGCCGTGGCATCGCCGGTTACCTGCTGCGTGCGAGCATGGAGCGGGCGCACGCGCTCGATGCGCGGCAGATGTTCCTCGAGGTTGCAGTCGACAACGTGTCGGCTCAGCGGCTCTATCTAGAGCATGGCTTCGAGCAGGTGGGAACGCGGCCCGACTACTATCATCGACTGAATGGGGAGCGAGTCGCAGCCCACACGATGCGCTGCGACCTCGAGAATTGGGGCAGCTGGCCCAATCTTCCCGCAGCCTGACCGCTCCGTCGTCATCCGGCGCCAGCAGGCGGGCTCACCTGCGCTTGCGAATGACCAACTCGAACAGATCGCCCTCGATCGGGTGCAGACTCAAGATTTCGTGTCCGTGGTCACGGACCGCGCGCGGGACGTTATGACGTGGTTCACCGTCTCGCAGTCTAATATTCAGTACCTGCCCGATCGCCAGTGACTCAAGCGCCAGTTTGGCGCGGACAAAGGTCATCGGACACACCTCTCCGGTGATATCGAGATCGAGATCAGCCTCGGTCACGGTACTTGTGCCTTTCTTTCATTGGCCAAAATCGGGCTTGCCATAATGTCAAGACGAGTTATCCTGAGACACACCTCTGCTTCGAATTGTCATCTGAGGACCAATGACCGAGAAATTGAACCAAAACGAGCTGCTGTCTCTGACCACAGAGATCGTGGCCTCCCACCTCTCTAATAACACCATCGCCGTGTCAGACATTCCACAGCTGATCAAGCTGGTCTACTCGACCCTGGCGAACCAGGGAGTTGAGGAGGAGAAAGAGCAGCCGGAGAAGCTGATGCCGGCCGTGCCGATCAAGAAGTCGGTGATGCCGGAATACATCATCTGCCTTGAGGACGGCAAGAAGCTGAAGATGCTCAAGCGGCATTTGAAGACCCGCTACAACATGACGCCAGAGGAATATCGCAAGCGCTGGGCGCTGGCGGACGACTACCCCATGGTCGCCCCCAATTATGCAGAGCAGCGGTCCAGCCTTGCCAAGAAGATCGGGCTCGGCACCAAGCCGCGCGCTCGCGGCCGCCGCAGCGTCGCCTGAGCGCGCTCGGGCCTGCGGCGTCGCGCGGGCACCGTGCATGCAGCGGTAACGATTCGGTCACTTATCGCTGTCATGCTGCTTCCCAGATGACAGAGAAGCCGCGACCATCTTCCGGGTGCACAAGTGGTCGCCGGGCGACTATAGTGAAGCCAAGTTGGTTGGCTGATGCGAGGGCGAACGACGCTTGGCGCCGATGCGTTGTGGGGGATCAGGTTGCTGCCGTGCCTTGAAGGTGCCGAGCGTGCCCCCATGTGCTCGCTACCATGCAGCCAGCTGACCGCGGTCACGTGACCAAGAAAGTCTTCATCAAGACCTACGGCTGCCAGATGAACGTCTACGATTCGGATCGTATGGCGCATTCTCTGGTGCCGCATGGCTATGAGGCCGTGACCGGGATCGACGATGCCGATCTCGTCATCCTCAATACCTGCCATATCCGCGAGAAGGCGGCGGAGAAGGTGTTCTCCGAGCTGGGCCGTCTGCGGCGGGTTCGCGACGCTCGTCGTGAGGAGTCCGGGCGCGACATGTTGCTGGCGGTTGCCGGCTGTGTGGCCCAGGCGGAGGGTGAGCTGCTGGCCGAGCGGGCACCGTTCGTGGACATCGTCGTCGGCCCACAGGCCTATCATCGCCTGCCCGAGCTGCTCGCACGACGCGCCCGTGAAGCCGGGGTGGTGATCGACACGGATTTCCCGGTCGAGAGCAAGTTCGACCGCCTGCCGCAGGAGCGTCGGGCGTCCGGGGTAACGGCCTTCCTGACCATTCAGGAAGGTTGCGACAAGTTCTGCAGCTTCTGCGTCGTGCCCTACACCCGTGGCGCCGAGCAGAGCCGGCCGGCGGCGGATATCCTGCGGGAAGCGCGTGGGCTGGTGGAGAGTGGGGCCCGCGAGCTGACCCTGCTGGGGCAGAACGTCAACGCCTACCATGGCTCCGGCCCGGCCGGCGCGGCCTGGGGTCTGGCGAGGCTGGTTCGCGAGTTGGCCGAGATCCCCGGCCTCGATCGGATCCGCTACACGACGTCCCATCCGCGCGACATGGACAGCGAGCTGATTCGCGCTCACGGTGACGTACCGCAGCTGATGCCGTTTCTGCATCTTCCGGTGCAGTCCGGCTCGGACACCATCCTGGAGGCGATGAACCGAAAACACACCGCGCGGGACTATCACGCCGTGATCGAGGCGCTGCGCCGCGTGCGGCCCGATCTGGCGCTGTCCTCCGATTTCATCGTCGGGTTTCCGGGCGAGACGGAGGCCGATTTCGCGGCGACCATGGCGCTTGTCGAGTCGATCGGTTTCGCGCAGGCCTATTCGTTCAAGTACAGTGTTCGTCCGGGCACGCCGGCGGCCGGGCTGCGCAAGCAGGTGCCGGAGCCCGTCAAGAACGAGCGGTTGCACACCTTGCAGACGCTGCTCGACCGGCAGGCAGCGGACTTCAATGCCGGCAGCGTCGGCCGGACCGTGCCGGTGCTGCTCGAGCGGGAGGGACGCCACGTCGGTCAGCTCGTCGGCCGCACACCCTATATGCAGGCGATTCACGTACCGAGCGACGGTTTGCGTCTCGGCGATCTTGTTCCTGTCGCGATCACGGAGTGTCATGCACACAGCCTCGGCGGCATCCCCGCGGCCGTTGCTGGGACCGAGAGGGAGGCCTTCGCCTGAGCACGCTCGCACCACTCCCCGATCTGCGCGGCTCCAGCCGCCGGATGCACTTCGACGACAACGCCGCCTGCGCGGTGCTGTTCGGCCAGCACCATCTCAATCTCGCTCGGATCGAGCAGAAGCTGCCGGTGAGCATTGTCACCCGTGGCAACGAAGTGTTCATCCAGGGCGAGGGTGAGGGCGACGTGCGGGTGGCCGCGGCCGTGCTCGAGGACCTGTACGGCCAGCTCAAGAAGGGGCGCACCGTCGGCCGCGACGAGGTCGATGCCAGCCTGCGCATGGTCATGGACGGGCCTGAGCCCGGCATGGCGCGAGGGGATGACGGGGCGGTCCGCACCGAGCGCAAGCTGGTCATGGCGCGGTCGCCGAACCAGGCGGCCTACATGCGCGCTCTCGATCGCTTCGATCTGGTCTTCGCGTTGGGGCCCGCCGGCACCGGCAAGACCTATCTGGCCGTGGCCATGGGCGTGGCGTTGCTCAAGCAGCGGCGGGTCGAGCGGATCATCCTGTCGCGGCCGGCGGTCGAGGCCGGCGAGCGGCTGGGCTTTCTGCCGGGCGACCTGAAGGAGAAGGTGGACCCGTACATGCGGCCCCTCTACGACGCGCTGCAGGACATGCTGCCGGAGGGCAAGCTGCAGCAGCGGATCGAGACCGGCCAGATCGAGATAGCACCGCTTGCCTACATGCGTGGCCGGACCCTGAGCAGCGCCTATGTCATTCTAGACGAGGCGCAGAACACGACGCCGTCGCAGATGAAGATGTTTCTCACCCGCTTGGGTGAGAACTCCCGGATGGTCATCACCGGCGATCCGACGCAGAGCGATCTGCCCGCGGGCATGCCCTCGGGTCTGGGCGATGCGGTGAGCAAGCTGCGTGCCTTGAAAGCGGTGAGCGTCGTGCAGTTCGAGAAGAAGGACGTCGTTCGGCATCCGCTCGTCGGCGAAATCATCGAGGCCTACGAAATGGCGGCCCGGCCTGCCGCCCAACCTACGGAGGAAGCGCGTCGGCTCTCGACCAAGGAGCCGCCCGCTGCGAGCAATGGACAGCGACAGTAGTCATTCTATCGAGGTGACGGTCGAGACCGCCGCTTGGCGCTCGGCCGTCACCGACCCCGACCAGCTCTGTAGACGCGCGGTTGCCGCCGTGCTGCAGCGGGAGCCGGCGGCGCCTGAGGGCATCGAGGTCAGCGTGATGCTGGCCGATGATGACCGTGTACAGGTCCTGAATCGTGAATTTCGCGGTCAGGATCGCCCGACCAACGTTCTCTCCTTCCCGACCGGCGAGCTTGAGAGCCCCGTGCCGGGTCGCCCCGTGTTGCTGGGCGATATCGTGCTGGCGCTGGAGACGGCACGGCGCGAGGCCGACCTCGACGGCAAGGCGCTCGGGGCGCATGTGACGCATCTTGTCGTCCATGGAACACTGCACCTCCTGGGCTACGACCATGAGGAGGACACTGCGGCCGATCTGATGGAAGCGCGCGAGATCGAGATACTGGCCGGTCTCGGCGTCGCTGATCCATATGCCGTGGAGGCAGCCCCATGAGACAGCTCGCCAAGCGGGAGACGCCCCAGCCTTCACTGCTCGAAAGCCTGGTGCGGCGGGTCAGGGAGCTAGCGGGTCGAGGTGAGAGCGATTCGAGCGGACTGCGCGACACGCTGGAAGACCTCATCACGGAAGCCGACGAGACCGGGGCCACGGCTTTCAGTGAGGAGGAGCGCGAGCTCGTCCGCAATGCGCTGGGTTTTGGTGAGCTGCGCGTCGACGACGTCATGGTTCCACGCGCCGATATCAAGGGCGTCGAGATTGGCTGCTCGCTGCGCGAGGTCGTCCAGACCATGCAGGCGGCCAATCATTCGCGGCTGGTGGTCTACCGGGACAATCTCGACGATGTGCTTGGGATCGTGCACCTGAAGGATCTGCTGCCGTTCTGGGGTGACGGCGACAGCTTCACGTTGGAGCCGGTGATGCGGCCGTTGCTGGTCGTGCCGCATTCGATGCGGGTGCTCGACCTGCTGTTGGAGATGCGGATCACGCGCAAGCGGATGGCGGTCGTGGTCGACGAGTTCGGTGGCACGGACGGCTTGGTCACGATCGAAGACCTGGTCGAGGAAATCGTCGGCGAGCTCGAAGACGAGCATGATCGCGTGAGCCAGCCGCAGCTCGTGGACAACGCGGACGGCACGATCGACGCCGATGGGCGGGTCTATCTCGAGGAGCTCGAGGAGAAGCTCGGGGTGGAACTGCTGGATGGCGACGATCGGGACGAGGCCGATACGCTGGGTGGCCTGATCTTCACGCTGGTCGACCGGGTGCCGAGCCGAGGCGAGATGGTGACCCATCCTGGTGGCCTCGAGTTCGAGGTGCTGGACGCCGATCCGCGTCGGATCAAGCGGGTCCGAATCCGCCGAATCGTACCCGACCAAGCCGCCACAAGCTGACGTCACCCCACCGAATGGCGTCGCCGATGCGAGCTTGGCTCGAACGCTACCCGACGCTCGCCGCCTTGCTCGCCGGCCTCGGTGCCGCCACCGCCCTGCCACCCATATTCTTCCTGCCGGGGCTGCTTGGGTTCGGCGTGCTGGCCACGGTGCTGTGGTGGACGGGACGCCGGCCGCTGGTCGCATTCCTGCGTGGCACGGCATTCGGCTTTGGCTATTTTCTGCTCGGCATCTACTGGGTCGGCATCGCCTTCTTCGTCGATCCCGAGCAGTTCGGCGTCTATGCCGTGCCGGCCGTCCTGATGCTGGCCTTGATCCTGGCGCTCACGGTCGGGCTGGGCACGGCTCTGCTGGCGTTGCGCAACTGGCGTCGGATCGAGGCGCTGGCGCTCGCCTTGGCCGTGGTCTGGACGCTTGCCGAACCGGTACGCGGCGCGCTCGGACTGCAGTTCCCATGGAACCCCGTGGCTTCGGTTTGGGCGCTCAGCGACGCCACCCTGCAGGTCGTGGGCTTCGCTGGCACCTATGGGCTGAGCCTGCTGACGGTGGCCGCGGCCGCGCTGGCCGCGCCGCTGTGCCTCGCAGCGGGCGAGGGTCGTCGGAGGGCTATCATCCTGCCCGCGCTGTTCGTCCTCGTGGTTTGGGGCGCCGGTACATTGCGCCTGTGGGCCGCTCCGGCACTGCCCACCACCGGCGTCGAGCTGCGGCTCGTGCAGGCCGGCATCGCCCAGCATCACAAATGGGATCCGGAGAAGCGCGCCGAGTGGTTTCGCCGCCACCTGGAGCTGACGCAGGCGCCACGGCAACCGGCGGCGCAGATCGTCATCTGGCCCGAGAGCGCCGTGCCCTATGATGTCGAGGTCCAGCCCGAAGTGCGCGAATTTCTGGCGACCGTCACGCCCGAGAACGGCGTGCTGATCGTCGGCGGCGATCGCTACGACTTTGACGCCAAACCTCCGGTCGCACACAACAGCCTGTTCGTCCTCGATCACACCGGTGCGGTGCTCAGCCGCTACGACAAGGTCAATCTGGTGCCGTTCGGCGAGTTTCTGCCGCTGCGTCGCGTGCTGCGGCATATAGGGCTGCGGAAACTCACTCAGGGAGCGCTCGATTTCACGCCGGGCCCGCGCCGGGTCTCGCTGCACCTCCCGAACCTGCCGTCGGCGAGCCCGATGATCTGCTTCGAGGCGGCGTTCCCGGACGCCGCTACGGGTGCAGACGAACGGCCGGCCTGGCTGGTCAACATCACCAACGACGCCTGGTTCGGCCGCAGTTCGGGGCCGTACCAGCATCTGGCCATGGCGCGCATGCGGTCCGTCGAGGAAGGACTGCCATTGGTGCGCGCCGCCAATACCGGCATATCGGTGATCACGGATTCCTATGGCCGTGTCACCGCGCGCCTGGGTCTCGGCCAATCGGGCGTGCTCGATGGGCAGTTGCCGGCACCGCTGCCGCAAGCATCGTTCGCCAGGCGCTATGATCCGGGTCTCCTCGTGGTCTTGCTTCTTGCCATGGGCGCCCTTAGCGTTCTGGTTGAACGGGCAGGTGGTCGATCACCAGTGGGGCGGCCGGTCTGACCCGCCAGCGCGTGCAGGAAGGGCAGCCGCGACCGATGCGCGAGGTACCCCACCCCACCGACGTTCGAGTCGGGCAACTGTTGCGCGAACGCCGCATGTTGCTGGGGATGAGCCAGGAACAATTGGGCGGCATGCTCGGCGTCACTTACCAGCAGGTACAGAAATACGAGCGTGGCACTAATCGCATGGGCTCGAGCCGACTGCAGGACCTGTGTCGTGTCCTGTCGGTTCCGGTCAGCTACTTCTTTGACAGCCCCCCGGAAACGCATGGCCTGAGCGAGGATTCCGTGGCGTTCGAGCCGGAAACACCGACTTTACCCGTCGAGGTGGATGGTCGTGAGACGCTGGAACTGGTGCGGGCGTTCAGCAGGATTGAGGACTCGCACGTTCGGCGTCGGCTGCTGGAGTTGACGCGAGCGCTGGCTGACCTGGCATATCGGAAAGATCTGAGCAGCGCGTCGGAGGCTTGACCGTGTACCTCCTGTTGGTGTTATTGCGCCGCGTCATCCGTGAGCGGCGGAGGATCGGTTCTGCTTGAGCTGCCCTTTGCCAATCCACGACACCCGCACGCTTGAGGAGCGCCTCGGTCTATGGCCGCCAACGAGTATCTGTTCACCAGCGAGTCCGTCTCAGAGGGTCACCCTGACAAGGTTTGCGACCGTATCTCGGACGAGGTGGTCGATCTGTTCCTTGGTGAGTATCCATTTGCCCGGGTCGCGTGCGAGACGCTGGCGACGACGAACCGCATCGTGATCGCGGGTGAGGTGCGGCCGGGACCGGACAGCCGGATCACTTCCGACCTGATCGCCCATACCGCCCGGATGGCGGTGAAGGCCATCGGCTACGAGCAGGAAGGCTTCCACTGGCACAGCGCCAAGGTGGACGTCCTGCTGCACGAGCAGTCGGCGGACATCGCCATGGGCGTGGATGCCGGCGCACAGAAGGACGAGGGTGCCGGTGACCAGGGCATCATGTTCGGCTATGCGACCGACGAGACTCCGGCGCTGATGCCGGCGCCTATCCAGTACGCACATGAGCTGCTGCGGCGGTTGGCCGCCGATCGCCACGCCGGCGTGCTCGCGCAACTCGGGCCGGATGCGAAGAGCCAATTCACATTGCGCTATGTCGACGGTCGCCCGGTGGGCGCCACCTCGGTGGTGCTCTCGACGCAGCACCTGGACGGCTACTCGCCGGCCGACATCAAGGAGCTGGTGCGGCCTTACGTGCAGGACATTCTGCCTGAAGGGTGGATGTGCCCGGAGGCCGAGTTCTATGTCAACCCGACCGGCAAGTTCGTCATCGGCGGACCCGACGGTGACGCCGGGCTGACGGGCCGCAAGATCATTGTCGACACCTATGGTGGCGCGGCACCGCATGGCGGCGGAGCTTTCTCCGGCAAGGATCCGACCAAGGTCGATCGCTCGGCGGCCTATGCCGCCCGATATCTCGCCAAGAACGTGGTCGCCGCGGGTCTTGCGCGTCGGTGCGTGATCCAGCTGTCCTATGCCATCGGCGTGTCCAAGCCGTTGTCGATCTACGTCGACACCTATGGCACCGGCGAGGTCGACGAGCAGCGTCTCGGCCACATCCTGAACGAGGTCATGGACCTCAGCCCGCGGGGCATCCGCGAGCACCTGTCACTGAACCGGCCCATCTATGCACGCACGTCGGCCTACGGCCATTTCGGCCGCAGCGGCGAGGCGGATGGCGGCTTCTCCTGGGAGCGCACCGATCTCGCCGACACGTTGAGACGAGCGTTCAACTGACGACATGACTGTCGAGGCGGCGCCGCGCGTCCTTTACGGGCGGCGCCAGGGTCCCAAGCTGCGGCCGGGATCCCGCCTGCTGTTGCAGGAGCGGCTGCCGCAGCTCGAGCTGCAGGTGACACCGGGGCTCGATCCGCGGGCGATGTTCGAGACGTCGCCGATGGCGATCTGGCTGGAGATCGGCTTCGGCGGCGGCGAGCATCTTGCGGAGGTTGCGGCGCAGCATCCCCAGGTGGGCTTTCTAGGTGTCGAGCCATTCATTAACGGTGTGGCCAAGCTGGTGCGCGCGGTCGAGAGTCGCGGACTGGCCAACGTGCGCGTGTTGCGCGACGATGCGCGGCTTCTGCTCAAGGCCCTGCCGACGGCGAGCATTGAGCGAGCGTACGTGCTGTACCCCGACCCTTGGCCCAAGGCTCGTCATCACAAGCGGCGGATCGTCAACCCCGATACGGTGGCGGACCTTGCGAGGGTGGTGCAGCCAGGTGGCAGGCTGCAGCTTGCCACGGATGTGCCAGACTATGCCCGTTGGATGCTGGCGGTCATGTTGGCGGAGCCACGCTTCGCCTGGTTGGCCGAGCGGGCGGCGGACTGGCGGGAGCCGCCCGATGGCTGGCCCGGCACGCGCTACGAAAACAAGGCGCTGGTGGCGGGCCGGCGGCCGACCTACCTTCGTTTCGCTCGCGTCTAGGCGCGCCGAGCGCAGCTCCGGCGTGCAAAACGGCTTGCGCTTCCAATTGGAAGGGGCCATATAGCCGTCACATCCTCTCTCGGCAGCGCTAGTGGAGAG